>CADATP010000010.1 GCA_902790935.1 uncultured Lachnospiraceae bacterium
GTGTATATTCCGTAGAGGAATCCGCCTATAGCAGATACAACTCCGATCATAGTAGCTATACGTAGCGGTTTTATTGAAAAGGCGGTAAAACCGTTAAACCAAAGTCCGAAGAGCTTGCTTAAGGTGTAACCGCTGGTTCCCACTTCTCTTTCCCTGTGGTTAACATTGACATTGGTTATATTCTTGGTTGAGCGAAGGACAAGGCCTATTACGTAAGGATATGAATTCTCGTATCTTATCATATCCTCCACAACAAACCTTCTTACCGCAAAGTAGCTGGAAACATAAAGTTCCTTCGGCTTTCCCAGCATTACTCTCGTCATAAGATCGTTTACTCTGCTTCCGAAGTTTCTAAAGCCGGAGTGCTGCTTATGTTCGTATTTTGCGTATACGGCATCAAAGCCTTCTTCAATCTTTTCAAGGAGCTTTCCGACTTCGCAGGCGGGTGTCTGTCCGTCGTCGTCAAGGCAGACGCATACATCTCCGTCCGCAGCTCTGAAGCCCGCCATAAGAGCAGCATGCTGTCCAAAGTTTTTGGCAAAGGATATTCCGTGGATATATGGCTTTTCCTCGCACATTTTCTTTATGACTTTCGCAACGCCGTCGGGAGAGCAGTCGTTAACAAGAAACAGGTCGTATTCATACTGCGGAAGAGTTTTCATAGTCTCCTCTACTTCGGAAACAACTTTGCCGATCGTAAGCTCAGATCTGTAGCAAGGTATTATAAAGCTGATCTTCATTTATAAATCCTTCTCTTTCATGATACTTTTCTTATGGTCATAGACCCTTGTAAATCTATATTCAAAATCTTTAATATCCTTTGAATTAACTACCGAGAGCATAAATCCCGTAAAGAAGGACTGTACTCCCGCAATTCCGATAAATCCGCTCGCTATAAGAGTAGGAAATCTTGGAACAAGCCCCGTCTCAAAGTACTCTATTACGATAGGGATCATAAGTCCTACGGCGATAAGCGCAAGCACAAGGGCTATAAGCCCGAAGAAATTAAAAGGCCTGTAGTTTTTATAAAGGGTAAACATCTTTCTTATAACCTTCATTCCGTCGGAGAAGGTATTAAGCTTTGATACGCTTCCGTCAGGTCTGTCGCGGTAGGTTGCAACAACATTTTCCACCTGCATATTGTAATTTACGGCATGTATCGTCATCTCCGTCTCTATCTCAAATCCTTTTGAGAAAACGGGGAAGGTCTTTACAAACTCAAATGAAAAAGCCCTGTATCCCGTCATGATATCTCTTATATCCGACTTAAAAAGAGAATTGATGGCCCATCTCATTAAGCTGTTTCCGAAATTATGAAAAGGCCTCTTATTCTCCGTAAAATAGGTTGAGGAAAGCCTGTCTCCAACAACCATATCTGCGTTATGCTTAAGTACAAGGTCCGTCATCTCTCTTGCAGTAGAAAGGTCGTAGGTATCGTCTCCATCGATCATCAGATAGCACTCCGCGTTGATCTCGCGAAACATACGCCTTATTACATTTCCCTTGCCCTGTTTATATTCGTTTCTCACAACGGCCCCGGCAGCCCTTGCAATCTCCTCGGTCCTGTCCTTTGAATTGTTGTTGTAAACGTATATAACAGCCTCCGGCAGCGCCGCCTTTGCATCTTTTATAACTTTTTCAATTGTCTGCTCCTCATTGTAGCAGGGTATCAATACCGCAATCTTATCCATTATCAGACTCCCTTTAAAATATTCAAACCCAATTCTAACTTAATTTGCCGTATTTGGGCGCATCCTTAACAAAACTTAATAATACCGGCTTATTTCCTCCTGCCAGGTTAAAATCCTTTAACACTTACTATTTCGCCAAGCCTTTTATCATATATCGTGATGGTCATAAAGTTGCCATAACTGTACGTCGATTCGTCATTTATCATAATGTTTTCGCGGGACAGGTAATCTCCTTCGTAAAGGATTCTGAGCGTATTCATATTCCCGAGTTCTTGAATATACGGTTCTTGGCCCTTTACATTCTCATAAACCTTTGTAAGCCTTCCGTCTTCAAAAATCCACTTTCCGCCTTTTTCATATTCTTCGTATGTCATGCCGAGGATAGAAAGCGGTTCGTAGTATATGTTGTTTCGATCTATGTAATCGCCCTCAAGACTTATTACGGAAATAAAATCCTCACCGGCCCCGATCATGCTGCAAAGAGCGCAGAGATCTTCCGCAACCTTCATGTCGTTTATGTAATCTTCTCTATTGAAGTTTTCCAGATCTTCGTCCCACTGATAATATCTTTCGTCGCCTCTATGATCCGGAAGATTGTAGCATTCAAACTCGTCTTTCAAAAAAAGCTCAACTTTTTTAGCCCCGTTTGCATTGAGGTGTCTCAAGTCATAGAAATCATTACTGTAATCAAATCCGACTTTATGCCTTAATCTGTTGAAATCGTAAAAGGTTATGCCCTTTTCCTCGCAGTATTTATTGACAAAATCCATTTTTCTCTGATCTTCACCGGATATATCGTAGGGCAATACAACAAATACAAGTTCAAATCCTTTACTTTGAGATAAGCTATACATATTGTCAAGCCACTTTATCTTTGAATCGGAGGGCGCTATCGGACTAACATCTCCGTCAGAATCTGACGGCTCGTAAGCCTCTCCCGTACCCCAATTCATTTTCTCACCGCGGACAAAGTCATTTAACTTATACTTGTAAAAATCATACTTTTTTAGTTCCCTGTATCTAGTGTGTATTATAGGAAATCTTATAATATAATCCTGCCTATTATCCTTTTCAACGTATTCGTTAACCATTTTTACCTGTAAGTCCGGTGCCGGCATAGAAAGATAATTTCTATATTCATTTCCAACAATATTATGGCGTTCGAATACAATTCCGTATAAATCCACACACACAACTTTTGGGGATTGTGTTCTCAGCAAATACTTGAGATAGTAATAAGTCGATGTTGTATCCTGACCGGAAACAGCCATATCAAAGCAGGCCCAGCCTTTATCTTCCCAGAAATACGCAGGGTTAAATCCATTATAGGCATGGCTGCTTCCCATAAAAACAACATCAATAAGGTCTTTATCCGTAGCCTTAAGCATTTCGACGCTGGAAAGATAATCTCCTGTTGTATCTTTCCATTTGAGGACTTTGTATGTCCCCCAAATGCAAAGAAATACAATCACTGCAAATGCCGAGGTAGCGCATATTCTTTTAATCCGCCTTTTAGCGGTTGTATCAATACTTCTCATATATGCCTCTTAGAAATCAAAATATATAAACTTTCCGGAATCAAAGTCCGTTCCGTATTCGCCAAATACTATTATCGAAAGTATCAGCAATATAAATACTGCCCATCTGAATATCATATCCTGGCTGTATAAAAAATCTCCGACATCAAGGCCTTTTTTATATCTGATGAGAGAAACAATAATAAGGAGCAACACTGCACCGAGCAAAATCATCATCTCTCTGTAATCAAGCCCCCAATTAAGGAGAGATTCATCAAAAATGACCCAGGGGTTAAAGTGGGTAAACATCCTTTCGATATAGCTAAATGCCTGTTTTACGGAAGAGGCCCTAAAAAAGATCCAAGCAAAGCCTACAAGTAAATCCGTAAGCAGAATCTGCCCAACCTTATATCCGGCGGTATCTTTGTTTAATCCTAAGATTTTTCCGGTCTTTTCTCTTGCAGGCTTAAGTAAATCTCCGATTACCTGGTAAAGTCCGTGTAAGCCTCCCCAGATAGCAAAACTCCAGGAAGCTCCGTGCCAGAGTCCGCTGACAATGAATGTAACAAAGATATTTAAATACTTTCTTGCCTTTCCTTTTCTGTTTCCACCAAGAGGTATATATACATAATCTCTAAACCAGGTAGATAGAGAAATATGCCATCTATGCCAGAAATCTCCGACGCTTGTCGCAAAGTAAGGAGTGTTGAAATTCTCCATAAGCTCAAAGCCCATTACGCTTGCCGCACCAATGGCTATTGCGGAATAACCCGCAAAATCTGCATAAATCTGAAGAGAAAAACCGGCGGCTCCAAAGACAGCCTCTACAGTTCCGATACGATAGATATTCTTGAAGATTTCATCCACCATTATTGAAACTCTGTCTGCAACAACCATTTTTAGAAAAAGTCCCCAGAGCATCATTCCAAATCCGGAAACAGCCTTTTCGTAGGAGACCATCTTCTTTTCACCGATTTCATTAATCTGAGACAAGAGATTTTTGCTTCTCTCAATCGGTCCCGCAACAAGCTGGGGAAAGAAGCTTACAAAAAGCGCGTACCTGATAAAGTTTCTCTCAGCCTTAATATCCCCTCTGTAAACATCAATACAATATCCCACAGCCTGGAAGGTATAGAAAGATATTCCAACCGGAAGAAGGAAATCAAAAGGATTATCTATAACACCTATCTTAAATACAGAAAGTATTTTGCTTACATTTTCCAAAAAGAAACCAAAATATTTAAAGAAAAAAAGAAGTCCAAAATTAAGCACAAGACCCAACACCAAGAAAAGTTTCTTTTTGGACAAGGCATCTGCTTTTCCGATAAGAAGTCCGGCGGCGTAGGTAACTACCGTCGTAAACAAGATAAGCACAACGTACTTATAGTTCCAGCTCATATAAAAGTAATAGCTTGCCAAAAGAAGCCATATAGGTTTTATCTTTTTAGGAAGGAGTAGATATAAGCCTGCCACTATCGGAAAAAATATAAGAAACGGAATCGAATTAAACAGCATTTTTAGTTCCCTTTTATTCATTTTTCATTATTAACATAATCTGTTTTATTTTACCATAAAAAGTCCCCTAAAACCACATTTTTGACTAATATATAGCCTCAAAAATTGGCAATTTAATAATTGAATTTCTATATCAAAAAAATTATTATTTTGTCTATGAAAAACAAATCATTTAAACAACTGCTTATCATATTCATTTCACTTACGGTTCTTTTGATTCCCGGAATAATCTTTCTTTTAACAAAAGGCCCTGTTTTATCCGATTCTATTTCGGATGAAATATGCCTTATAAACGAAATATCCTCCGGAAAAAGTGTATATTACTTTACGGGAGAAGCTAAGCTGCATAATCTGCTTCTTTTGGTTCCCAGATTTTTCGCATCGCTTTTCTGGACAGGCTTTGCCGACTGGAAGATTGCCCTTCTTAAGGGATTTCTCTACCCTTATGCGATCTTTGTGCTCATTCTAACGGCTGTCTGCGTTTTTATTAAATCTGACAAGTATGTCCTTCGATTAATTCCCGTTTTGGCAGGAGTTATTTTAAGTTCCCTGTTTTTGTTTCTGCTTCCCGCACGTTCATTTCAGGGATTTTTCGGTAAAGAATCTCAAAGCCTTGACGAAGTGTATAATCTTTACAGTTTTCTTTCGGAGAACAATATCAAAAATGTTTACTCAACTTACCCCGCCACAAACCTTATAAGAGTATTATCGGATGGTGATATTACCCTTTACCCTATAGCCTCATATAACGACCGCAGGATCAGCCCGGAGTATAAATACCCCGAAATGATTTCAGACAATATAAGTCTGACATCCGACCCTTTTTATATGGTGTATTCCAAAGAAGACGAAGAAGTTCTTATTGGTTCAAGAAGGAACCTTCTTGGAAAATGTGAATATGCCGGTACTTCTTTTGTTATTTATTCGTATTATTACTCAGACTATGTATTTGACGAAAGACTTATTACTGACCTTTTGGAATTTAAGGAGTTTGGAGGGGGCGCGGAATACGAAACATACTTTTTGTCTATGTACGACATAAGATCTTATTCCGACGAAATCCTCGACTATATGACGGGAGAAGATACATACATCTTTTCAAAGTACACTTCTTCAAAACCTTCAGAAAGATATTTTGACATATTTAATGCACTTATCCTTAAATCCGGCGATACCAAGAAAGTTCTTTGGGGAATCGACCCGATGATCATATATGAACTTACTGAAAGCGATATGGGCTTTAGAACATATGTTGACCAGCATATTACAAGAAACGTTAAAAACCATCCCGAAATCACATTCAGAATATTCTTCCCTCCTCACAGCCTTTCGTATTATTCGAAATACTCCGAGGAGGAAAGAAGCAGTATTGCAAAATACTACGGATTTATTGTTGATGATCTGAAAGATTATTCCAATATCCTTTGGGATTTTCCGGGCGATATCGAATGGATTTACAGCAATCCATATCTTTTTGAGAAAGAGAACGATGCAGAAACTGTCGCTGACGCAAATATTTCCGCTTTTATAGGGCATCTTCTCTCCGGAAGCTTCGCTTCCACTGCTTCCGGAATAGGAAGCAGAGCCGGAATGCTACAAAAGCTTGTCTGTGAATATAAACCGGAAGATAGCATTACTTCCGATCTAAGCAACGTTAATGTTGTAATATTCGGCGACAGCATATTCGACTACACGCATAACGATACATCAATTCAAGATGTTCTTTCAAACTTTTCCAAAGCGGATATGCTTTGCTACGCTATATGCGGCACTTCCGCAGCCGAATCCGCAGACGGTATACACGAGGCTTTTGGTGGTGAATTAAAATCTATAACGTCCCTAAAAAATGATATTAAGGCAATCGATAAACCCGGGGACAAACTTGTTTTTATCATCGAATTTGGAATCAATGACTACATGTACAGCCTCCCGTTAGATAACCCGGAAAAGCAACCGGAACTTCACTCCTACAAAGGCTCTATACGCTATTATGTATCTGAGCTGAGAAAAGCCTACCCCGGATGTGAAATACTGCTTTTGTCCCCCGGTTATATCTATGTTTGCGATAACGGGAACCAAAGTATACTTGGCAATTCCCCGATCCTTTCCGACTATAGAAAAGCCTCTGCCGAATTGGCAGAGGAGCTTAGCGTAAATCGTATGGATTTAACCGAGTTAAAGTCTATTCCAAAGGAAAGCTACAGGGATTACCTGGTCGGCGATATGGTGCATTATAACGAGCTCGGCCGCCTTTATATCGGCAAGGAGCTTATCGAATTTATCGCAGGAATGAAGTAACCATTGTATATAGGCTTTTTATCCGATCATAAAATATGTTTCGCCGGATACAAGCCTTGTAAAGAATATTGCTCCGCAGACAATCTGGTAAGCAAACACAGCTCCGCAGACTGCGGCCGGGATCCACTTTCTCTCTTTAATAAATCCGTACCATTTCTTAAAGCTTGTAAGGTACAGGAAAAAGAGGGCTACGGAATAACCCCAAAGGAAGTTACCGTCCTTAGACCTGTGTCCGGTTTCGATAAGAAGGATTGCCTCGGCAAAACCAACGGCCGCCATTACCAATGAAAAAATATAAGTCTTATCCCTAAGAGGAGATGTAAGCATCTTCTCTTTTTTGTATCCTTTATTCTCTTCTTGTTTAGGCGTCTTATTGCCCGCAAGTCTTATAAGCGTCTCAACTGCCAGACAAACAAATACCACTACCGGGAAAGCCACCGATAAAACCACGGTAACCTTTGGGTGGTCAGCGTGGAAAGAAAATGTCTCCATAAAAGATATCTTATATCCCGAGTCAGTATCTTCTCCGAAAAGCACGCTATTTTGCCAAAGAATAACCAGCATCGACGGTACAACGGTTATTCCCATCAAAAACGCTCTAAGAAACTTAACTTTGTTTTTAATCAAATCCCATAAAAGTTTCAAGGCAAGAGCCGGTGCAAATACGGTTAAAAAACTGGGCTTAACGAACGTAGTAAGGGCAAGCAGCAGCGCCAGGATAAGCCATCTCTTAAAGCTTATAGTTTTTTCCGCATAGTCTTTTTCATACTTTACGTAAAAATACATAAAGATAACAGCACAAAGCCGCATAACGATATATGTGGAATTATGCCAGACATTTGGCGACTGGTAACTTACGTACCTATACATCCCCGCCCACTTTACAAAAAAGGGCATCACAAAGTTAAGAGCAAGAGCACCTGCGCAGGAAATACCATACCGGTCAGAAACAATAAGTTCAAGAAGCTTTTGCGTTGCAATAACCGTTCCGGCAGCCACAAAGGCCAAAAATACCGCTATAAGTACAGTACCGCCCGCAATCTTGTATAAAAAAGCATATACAAAAGCAGTAAGACTGTAATACCAGCCGTCATCCACAACCATACTGATATGGTACGGGAGGTCTGACTCAAAAAGCAGCGAATCTCCGTACACCTGCTGAATTGACTGGTTGTAAAATAGATACAGGCAAAGCCCGCCGTACAGGGCGCAGAGAATATAGAAAACTATTCTGATGGGTAATTCATTTATTGCTATCTGTTTTTTCATAGACTATTTACCAAGTAAAATCCTTGCATAGGGCGTAAGACTGAAAATTACCGCCGTAAGGAAATTGTAATTCTTTAAAAGATAATGGAAAAACTCACCAAAGGGTACTCCCTTGATGCTTTCCTTTTTCTTAAATCTTTCGATGCGCTTTAGGGAAGGATCGTTCCAGGTTCCGGTAGTCGGATTGTTAGGGCAAACTCCGACATATTCGTCTGAAACGTAGATTTCTCCGCCCCTTCTTCCAAGCATATACCCGTAATCAAAGTCACCCAGGGAATGGTTATAAACGCTGTCCATTATTCCGGTCTTTACGAATAAATCCGTGGGAATAAGTACGCAGTTTGCGTTAAAAGTATTTACCTTTCTCCCCTCTCTGGAATCAGCTTTTACTATCCTGAATTTCGGAGCGAAATTGGACTTTCTCGCTATTCCGCCGTAGGAAAGGCTTGTAAGATCATCCTCGCAGGTAGGCCCTACAAAAATGGCGTTTCGGACGCCTTTTTCATTGTACCTCCGGACAAGTCCCGAGATTGCTCCGTCGTAGAAATCTACGTCATCATTAAAAAGCATTATAAAATCAGGCTTTGCCTCATCAAGCAGCTCAAGGGCTCTCTTCATAGCAAGCCTCATTCCGCCTGTATAAAATGAATTCCCATCCCCCATTACAACATATGTGTTGTCAAGTTCGCTAAGGGCTTCCGGCGTCCCATCCTTACTGTTGTCGTCGCAGATGACGAATTCGAATTCTATATCAGGATTTCCTTCCACCAAGCTTTTAAGCGCCTGAAGAGTCTTGTCTTTTCGATTAAAACAGGTCGCAAGACCCATCACTTTTATCTTTTTGTCCATCTTCTATTTCACTTGCAGCTTCCAAACCGACGCACCTTCTATACTGTCTGTTTTGATAGCTGTAAAGCCTTTCTCATCCAATAGTCTTAATATAAACTCTGTACTTATTTTGTCTGAAATAATCAAGTATCCTTGTCTGTCGGTCTCCTTGTCATACAAGCCCTTCGTCCCAAGTCTTTCCAATTTTTGACTTCTTAAAGGACTTCCGTATACCCAATCAGCCATCTTTATACAGTTAACCGGTTCATATGTATAGGATTGACCTTCTGTGTATACAGGTTCTGATGATGCAATCTGATTTTCAAATACATTCGTATCTATATAGAAAATCGAGTCAGGCCTATCGCCGACGAAGGATTCAATTGATTCATATATTTCTCTCTGTTCAATACGTTCGGGAAGATTTACGAATTCTTTACGGACAGCTTTTGTAAAAGGAATAATCAACAGTAGTCCAAGAATCGTTGCGGCAATCTCCAAAGTATAGCGGTGCATCTTTTCCGGGCAATTAATTGTAATATACAATGTTCCAAGTATCATCATACAGTCCAATCCATATATAACCCTCTCCGGAAGGCGCCCGAGATACGTGAAAAGAAAAATAAAAGCCACATAGTATCCCGCCATCAGCACTACAGCTATAATACCGGCATATTTTCCATCTTTCACTGCCGAAATAATGCTAATGACAATTGAAACAGCAAGAAAGAATATAGCAAATTCTGCATGCAATGTTTTAATGTTTTCACATTCAAATTTCCATGCATCTTTTACCAGTTTGTGAAAAACATTATAATACTGCTTCCACTCTTCAAGTATTGCATTTTGCCTGTCGGCCATTTTTTTAAGGATCCCGGTATCAATGTTTTCCACCAGAGCCAAGTCATATTCCACAAGTGCCGAGTACTCATCTTGAGAAACACCTATTTCATCATAAAAGTCTTTTTCCTCGGAATAATTCGGAAAAAGGGCGTAATCATATACTCTTGTTCTTTCCCGATTGAAATCCTTAAAAGCTTTCCATTCTTCCGAACTATAGGCTGCATAATCAACCCCCACGGAAACGGCACAAATAACAAATACTGTTAAAAAGAGAATACTTTTTTTAGTCTTAGTAATTTTATCTTTATTAATTCCGGCTTTATAACCCACCATCAATCTGTAAACAACAGCTATTACCAGAAGCGGTATTGTCATAAAGAATACTTCTTTTCTAATCCAGAGAGAAAGGACAATAAACACTCCCGCCGGAATATCATTTCCGGAAATCAAGCACAAAAACGAAGTAGCAGCCACAAGTCCTGCCAAAGCAGTATACTGAGAAGCAATTAAAAACTCTAAATCGATGCAAAAAACTATTTCAAAAGTAACAACCACCAATAAGACCGCAACAAGAAAAAAGCGAGTTCTTTTTTCTGACATATCTATTCCGGCTTTTTTTACTGATGAAACTGTAAGAACAGATACTATAGTTACTATGCACATTACATGAATACAGAGAGTAACCAGTTCATACCATGTTACTTTTGGAAAAGCTTTGTAAAGGCTCTTTAAAAGTAGCCCCATCGGGTAAAGCAGATACACAGCATGGCTGTCGGGAGTCCCGGTATAGTCTCCACTCAATATGCTTCTGATAAGTAGATCATCATTTGACGAGAACCAGAAATTAAAATACTTGCGTATTATAGCCAAAGTCACGACAACAATGATAACAGCAGCCGGTATCAGTATGAAACTGTAGTTCTCACTTTCTTCTCTCTTGCTCATTTAATTAACCTGTGTGTTCTCGCTCCGATCAAAGTATACATCGTAATCGTATTCTTCAATCAATTTCCAGAAATCTTCAACAGTCTTTTCGTAGTTTTCTTTTGTTAATCTGCTTTCTTTAGAGGCCATTCTTCTAAGAATTTCCGCAGAAGTCTCCGCTCCGAAATGCACCCTGTCAAAATAATTATCAAAGTTCGTTATTATATCTAAGTCATCCTCAAAATAGTACACATTGACATTCTCATACTCGAGAAGCCCCCCGATAAAGTATTTCTCCTCATCGGAAAGCAGCTTAAGGCTTCCGTCCTGTCTGTAATCATACCAATAGCAAATACTCCTTGGGGGAAAATAGATATAAAACTCTGTATCCGGGTGGTCTTTAAAAAATCCATCAAAATACAGATCAAAATTGGTACCGATTCTCTCTATTGATTCTTTTATGGAATCTTCATTCGCACCTACCACCTTATCTTTTTTCTCGAATCCGTCAAGAACCCTCTCAGGTCCGAAAGTAAAATCCTGATAAGTACAGTAGTATTCGTTGGGATCCGTGGCGGAACTTCGATTGATGAAAGGCTTGATTATATAATCAAGCAAGACATCTTTGTTAAAAATATAAAAAACATCGTTAAAGGGATTTCTGTCATATAAATACTCCGGGAGAGGGTACTTTATCTCGTCGGGATAAGCCGAAAGGCTCGTTGTATCAACTCCCCAAAAGACAGCTTTAAGTCCGTTTCCCGAACTGTCGGCTAAAGTAAGTGCATTACTTATGTCCTTCGGATAAGCTCCGTTGTAGGGAAGCTTTACCGCGTCAAGCCCAAAACTATCCTTAAAATCCGATATCCTCATATTCACGGTCACGGAAGAACCAACGGATATAGCGTTATACTCTGTATTTGCCGCCAGCCCCGGATTCTGGCTTAATTGATCATCAATTATATATGGAAATCCCGAAAGAGGCTTGTGGTAATGGAAAAAGGGATCCACGATAACCACAAGAGCGACTACTCCTGCTGCCAATAACGCCGCCGTAGCAAGGAATAATGCTAAAAATCCGCGATATTTACTTTTATCTGTCTTTATATTCTTTTCAAAAGCCATTTATTTTTGCCATTCCAAGCTTCAAAAATCCTCTAAGCCGTATCAAATATCAAAAATTGTAATAAATATAGGTCGATACCCCTGAAAGGCTTACAAAACACCATATAAACAGAAAAGCAAGTACTACGCCCTTCCATCTCTTCGGCTTAAACTTAGCCATTATATCCTTGCAATTTGGCGCAAAAACGATCAGCGCAAGGGCCGCAAGAATATATAACGTGCAGAGGATCAATGCTCTCGTTCCGCTGTTATTTATATGAAATACCTTCAGAGCGTAATCAAGCTCCGGGGTTTGGAACATAGGAAGAAGATAGCTCTTGTTTAATGCGAAGGCTCTGTGCTCCGCAGCGGGGATAAGATGCTTTAAAAAGTTTACACTGTTTGCAAAGGTTTCCCCTTTAAAGAATACCCAGAAGACCGCCAGATAAACTGTATTAAATACCCAAAGGATAGCAGAAGTCACCTTATGGCTTTTTAGCATATCAAGAGGTTTTTCAAGGACTCGGCAAAGGATGATCCCAATTCCGCCGGATAATCCCCAGATGATATATCCGCTTCCGGCGCCGTGCCAGATCCCGCTGATCAAAAATACGATCAGGACATTGATATATGTTCTTACTTTTCCCTTTCGGCTTCCCCCAAGAGGAATATATAAATACTTCGTCAGAAATCTCGTAAGAGTGATATGCCATCTTTTCCAGTAATCCCGCATAGTTACGGCTTTGTACGGCGAATCAAAATTGACTGGGATATCGATATTAAGCATCTTTCCGAGTCCGATTGCCATATCGCTGTAACCGGAAAAATCAAAGTAAATCTGTACATAATACGCAAACATCGCAAGGGCTGTATCTACAGGAGATAAAAGGTCTGTCGTAAGCCAGGCGTAATCCACCGCCTTTGCGAAGATGTCCGCAATAAGGATTTTCTTTCCAAGACCGATTACAAAGCATGTTATACCCATGCTCATATTTTCGGCATTAATATGTTTTCTGCCTTCTTCGGCAAACTGCGGTATCATCTCGTCGTGGCTGACGATAGGTCCGGCTACAAGCTGCGGAAAGAAAGAAACGAAAAGCGCATAATCAATGAATCTGTAATCCCCTGTTTCACCCTTGTAAGCATCTATAATAAATCCAACCTGCTGGAAGGTAAAAAAGCTTATACCCAAAGGAAGTAATATCTCGGGGATATTCATTTCGGCCCCGGTCCAGACAGCGAAGCTTTTTAGGATATGTTCAAGATACTTGAAATATCCTAAAGTTCCAAGATTAAGCACTACCGTCGCGATCATTAAGGCTTTGCGCTTTCTGCCTGCCGCCTTTTTCTTTGTAAGTAGCAGATAGGCAGCGTAATTAATCAGTATACTAAGAAGCAGGATAATTAAATAAGCCGGTCTGAAATATCCGTAAAACCAAAGGGACATTCCTATAAGAAAAACCTTTGCGATCTCCGGCTTCCCAAACTTATTAATGCCAAAATATCCAATTAGTGTGATCGGCAAAAAAGCCAATACAAAAATAAAGGAATTAAATAACATTTTGTTTATCCAATCAAAGTCTCTTTATCCGCTTATGCACCTTTCTGACCGCCTTGGGGGCGATGACAAAAAGAGTCATATAAAGCTTATTTTTACCTGTAAGGAACTTGTTAAACAGTCCTTCAAAATAATGCTTTCGGAGCCATTTTACTATCAGTCTGTAATCCTCAAAACATTCCGATTCCTTTTCCATCTTTGAAACCGGGATATGCAAAAGGTACTCTATTCTTTGGAAAATACCGAAACGGCGGACTATTTTGCTAAGCTCTTTATCCTCCGAATAATCCTTAAGGACGATTTCTTCCGCCATATCCGCATTATTAACCGAGTCCAAAAAAACCCTTGAAAAATCTTCTTTTGACTGCTTTCTGGAATTGCTTCCGATACGGTAAAAAACATGGTATTTATAGCCGGGAAGCGATACTATCCTGCCAATCTCGGAAAGCTTTTTTATAAGGATGTGGAAATCCTCGTTAAGGACTCCTACCGGAAAGAACTCATCAGCCCCCTCAAAAACTTCCCTCGCTATAAGCTTCGTGCAAAAAGAGCAGTCCCCCCTGTGCATCAAAAGCTCCTTAAAAAAGTCCCTTGCGCTTATCACCTCTTCGGACTCGGGGGGAATACAGATGTCGGGTAATATATTTCCCTCCTCATCGATCTCGTTTCTTCCAACCTGAGCGCACTTAGCGTTATTCCGTACGATTGCCTCGTATAAAACCTCGTACATATCCGGCTCTATATAATCGTCGCTGTCAACAAATCCGATATACTCGCCGCTTGCTTCCTTGATCCCCAGATTTCTGGCGCTTGAAGATCCGCCGTTTTCTTTATGAAAAACCTTAACATTAGCATTTAAAGATGCATACTCGTCGCAAACATCTCCGCTTCCATCGCTGCTGCCGTCGTCTACAAGGATGATCTCAATGTCTTTATAAGTCTGGGCAAGGACAGAATCAATGCATCTTTTCAGGTATTTACTTTGTATGTTGTAAACAGGTATGATAACGCTGATCATAATTAGTGTCCCGCCGCCTTTTTACTGATAGTTGCCTCCGTGCCGCCTTCGTCAACGCTTAAGGGGCCGCTTTCGTAGGGCGTAAAACCCTTCCCCTCAAAGAAATCGTCTATAAATCCTTTTAGCCTTTTTGCCGCCGTCTCCGGATTCCAGAGCCCCGTCACCGTCTCGTAAGCTGCTTTTCCAAGACGTTTTCTAAGGTTGCCATCGGTTACAAGCCTTTCGCATTTTTCAAAAAGCTCTGACGCGTCCTTGTTTTTATAAACGAATCCGTTCTCCCCGTCTTTTAGAAGATAGGGAACGGCCCCTATCATGCTTCCCGCCACTACAGCGCAGCCGCTGTTCATTGATTCATTTAATACAGCTCCCCAGCCTTCCTTACGGTCGCTGGTAAATAGATAAATATCCGCCTTTTCCATCATAGAGCGGATCTCTTCCGGCTTTTTAAACCCTGAGAGCTTAACCCTTCCGAGGAGTCCAAGTTCCTCTGCCATGCCGCGTATTTTGTCCTTTTCCGGGCCGTCTCCCACGATATCCATTGTAAAGTCGTATCCCTTATCCTTAAGATACTTAGCCGTTAAAACAGCCATCTCCGGATGCTTCCAGTCAAGCATTCTTCCGGACCAAAGGATGTTTACATGTCCGTATCCCTTGGCCTCAAGTAGACTGTCTATATCGTAGCTTTTAACCTCGGGAAAATATCCCCATTTATACTTCTTTCCTTTATAAGCCCCAAACAAAGAAAAATCAGACGCAACATACCCGCCGGAGCAAAGAAGATAAACCGGCAAATCGTTGTATCTGGTGTGATCTAAGTATTTCTTTCTAAGGCCCTTGGGAGTTATAAACTTCCACTGCCCCTCTTTGTACACTCTCTCGGAGTATCTGAAGGTCAGGTACTTTTTATCATCAGCGCTCCCCTCTTTCAAAGCCTCAAGCCTCGGCGCTATATAGCTCTCATCCTCGCACCCCCCGAAAATAACAACTTCGCTTTCAAAGATAAGCTCTCTGCAGGCCTTTTTCTCTTCATCGGAGATATACGAGAGTCTGACGAACTCCGGAATTTCCTTATCCCACCCCATTTTCTTTCGGTCATCTTCCATTTCCTGCGTCTGGATAAAGGTAAACTGATCTCCCTCAGAAAGGTTACCGATCATCGCCCTGCAAAAGGGTATCTGGTGGTGGTTTATGTAATTAGATACAAATGTGATCCGCATCCTGTCCCTCTTTATCTGTAGATACTCTCGTAAATCCCTAAAAGATCGTATACATTCTTCTCCGGGTTATGGTTCTCCCTGGCGTGGAATCCGGCATTAAATCTTCGTCTGTCAACTTCGTTGCTAAAACGCTTCGGGTCGTAATCCGCTTCCCATCTTTCAAGCAAGGCGTCCTTTAACTTGAAGGCTATATCTTCAAGGGTATCCTCGGCGCTTACGCTGTAGGAAAAGCCGTCTTCTCCCGGCTTAAACACGTCCGGTATACCGCCTACTTCGGCAGTTACTATCGGAACCTGAAGCATCATCGCCTCCCCAAGCGAATTGGGGGAATTCTCTATTGCCGAACAGCAAACGTAGGTATTGCAAAGAAGGTACTGCTCCTTCATCTGTTCCGCGCTGAGCCTTCCTAAGATATGCACCCTGCCAAAAAGACCGTACTCTTTCATCAGGTCTCTTAAATACTTCCCATAGGAAGATATCTTGATTTTTTGCATCAGGCTTTCATATCCAACTATGGACTGACCGGCAACATATATCTGAATATCCGGGTACTGTCCGCTGCCCTGTTTTTCGGAAAGTATCTCTCCGACAGCTTTAAGAAGGTAGTGGAATCCCTTTAGCGGGTAGTCTGCCTGGCTGACAAATATACGATATTTCTCGGCTCTTTCCCTGTTCCATGCCCCGCTGTAAAAGATGCTTCGAAGGGTCTCACCGGCATGATGATAAACAGCAGAAGGGTTTGTTCTGGAGGCAAAGCTTTTGTCAAAGCCCGTTCTGCCGGCTACATGACCGATGTAAGCCATTGCCTCTTCTTCATTATCTGCGCGCAGATCATACTTTTTCTTTTGTTCAAAGATCGAATCCTTTTTGAGGAAATCTCTGAATGTATGCCTCGTAACAATATCTGCCGGCATATGGGCAGTATAAATTTCGGCGTAATCCCTGCAGATTCCCTGAAGCCCCACAAGTATTCTGTCCGGTCTGTTCCAGACCTTTGCAGCCGCAAGAGTATGGGGAAACTCAGTTCCGAAGATGTGAACTATATCCGGCGACGCAAGGTCAAATATTCGACCCATTTCTTCTTCAAGATGAGGATCGTATAAATATTCCTTTGACGTATCTTCGTAAAATCCGTAATACTCGACGACATCTCCGCCCGGGATGGTAACCTTTCCGGCAACAACGCCATCTTTTAAAGATACTCCGTTCGCCTTAAGGACATCTTTCCCCACAGGAAATGCAAAACATATTTCCGGCACATCGGTTCCGTTATTTTTTTTGGCAAGGATCGCATCAAAAAGGCCCTTTACCCACCCCTCCTTGGGTATCGTAGGTAAGGACAAAGCTTCCGCTACTGCCGGAAGTATGAGATTACACATCCAAAGTATTTTCATCTTTATCAGATCCTTTAGCGGTCTTAGTATCGTTATAGCTAACGCTGTCCTCGTATTTGTTCTCAGCCATAGCCATATAGAGGTCTTTCATAGCCGTAGTCTGTCCGGGGTCAACCCCTTCCGTGGAATCGGGCCAAAAGATTATCTTAAGTGTCAGCATCATCAGCTTAAGGTCAAGAAGGACAGAATAGTTCTCAATGTAAATAAGATCAAGCTTAAGCTTATCGTAAGGAGTCGTATTGTACTTGCCGTAAACCTGTGCAAAGCCTGCAAGTCCGGCTTTAACTTTAAGTCTGTAGGCAAACTCCGGCATCTGCGCCTGGTATTTTTCGATAATCTCAGGTCGCTCCGGTCTGGGACCGATAAAGCTCATATCACCCGCCAAAATATTGAAAAGCTGAGGCAGCTCGTCAAGCCTTACCTTACGGATAAACCTTCCGATCGGTGTAACTCTCTTGTCGCCGATATAGTAAAGTCTGACACCGTCTTTTTCCGCATCAACTCGCATTGAGCGGAACTTTACAATTTTGAACTGCTTTCCTCCTCTTGTCACACGGACCTGTTTGTAAAGAACCGGGCCGCCGTCGTAGGCCTTAACAAGGATAGCTGTTATAAGCATAAAAGGCGAAGTAAGTACTATCAGGATAAGGGAAAATACAATATCCATAAGTCTTTTAACAAATCTTTGCTCCATAGTCATCGAGTACTCTCTTGTAAGGAGCATCGGAGTATCAAAGACATGGAGCTCTTCGGATCCCTTAAGGATACAATCGTTTATCTTGGGTAAAACATAGAATCTGATTGAATTGCCGTAGCAGTATTTGATAAGAGGTTTCCTGTCCGACTCGGCTATATCTCCGAATACTACAGCGTTGCAGACGCCTTCCTGGTAATACTTCTTTATCGTCTCCGTAACCTTTTTTGTTCCCTCGCTGATGTGGATCTGTTCCGTAATAAGATACTTATCGCTTCTTGTTTCGAATTTGCGCCTAAGCTCTCTGGGGTCTCTGTCCCCGTGAACAAGTAAAAGCTTCCTGGGTGGGAATATATTCCTGTAAAAGAAATTAGCGATATTTATATATATAAATACAACTATGCACTGAGTAAGGAGCATCACAACAAAGTATTTAGGATTGAACAATCTCAGCGCCATCAGCGAGATCTCGGCATAGATAAGGATGTCCGCCATAACGGTGGCGAAAATCTGCGAGAAGATCAGCTCGGCATTTTTCATATATCCGAGTCTCATTCCTCCGTACATATTCGAGAAAAGAATAAGTATTACGAAATATACCGCCACCTCGAGCATATGTCCCTTGATCCAGAAGGGCTGGTTGCGTCCCGCGATAATTGATACTCTGAAATTAAAATACCAATGGTAAGTAAATACCGCAGTCTCCAAAAGCAGGCAAAGTAAAACAAGCGAAAGATTAATGATTCGCTTGAAACCTTCCATTCGATTTAATCTACTCTGAGTGGTCATAAAACATCCTCACAAAATGCGTACAAAATCTCATCTAATTTTAGCATACTTAGGGTCTTTATACCATAAACCCCATTCTTAAGATTCATTAATAAAGTGCGTAATATTGCGCCTTTATCGGTCCTTTATGCTATAATTGCTTTTATGAAAACAATACTTTGCATAGCGTTCCTTCTCCTTTGCCCGATCATACTCGGACTCGGAACCGTAACAGCCTACAACAAAATATCATCGGTTCTTTCCAAAAGAGCCTCTCTTCCTCAAAAAAAGCCTTTTATTGTAAGGCTTTGCGCCTACTATTCCGCCGGCTTTATGGAGCTGTTTCTTTTGGCGGGAGTAACCAATGCTTTGGGAGTCTTTTTATCTCTCACATTTTCCGCAACCGTAAAAGTGTTTGCGCTTTTGCTAATTGCTGTCCTCACCTTTGCGTATCTTGTTTTTATACTACTTAAATTTGCATCGTTAAAAAACAGGACTTCTGCTGCAAGCGGAGCTTCTAAAGATGCCAAGGATTCTAAAGAAGACAAAACATCTTCAGACAGATACTTTATCCTTTTCCTTATCATTTCGCTGTTCTTTTCAGCTTTGGCGCTTTTTATAACCCTTAGGGGCAAAATCTACCTAAGCGGGGATCAGACCGTAGAAACCGTTAATTCGTTTCTTTCTTCCAATGAAATGTACAACGTAAATCCCTTGACGGGACTTCCTTATGACGGTGATCACCCTTCAAGGCTTGATTATATGTTCCTGCCGTTTTTCTATGCGCTTTTGTGCCGTACATTTAAGCTTAGCGCAATGAAGCTTTTGTACCATATCATTCCGGCAGTCTATGCAGTCTGCGCTTTCTCTCTTTTTGTAACCGTTGGTGATGCTTTCTTTTTTGAGCGAGCCGGTGAAAACGACCTTTCGGGCGTTTATCCCAAGACTAAAGTTACTTTGTTTTATATGATCTGCGTATTTTTACTCTTTTGCTGCGGCAGCGCTGCGGGAAGTATCTCTTTTAATCTCTTCCACTCAGGGTTCAGAAGCGGAACTTTCCTTATCCTCTTACTTGTAAATTACTGCCTTGCCATGTGCATAAAAAAAAGATGGGCCGCGTGCCTTATCCCTATTGTTTTAGAGCCTCTCGCGGCATCCACTAAATTCGGGATCGGCGCCTGCTTTGTTATGACCGCCTCTCTTTTTGTAATTTCAAAAATCAGAAAAAAGGAGGAAAAGTAAATGGCTGATGCATTTTCCTCCATACAAAACTATGTATCAAATAACCATATCCTTGCGCCGCTTTTACTGTGCCTTGTGTTTTCTCTGCTGCTCATTTTTATTAAGATTCCCGTCAGCTCAGAACCGGCAAGAGAAGTACAGACCGCCCTTAATAAACAGCGCGGGCTACTTTTCTACTCGTTAGTTTCTGCCATCCTGCTGTTAATTCCCGTAAGCGTTTTTATCCTTAGGAAATTCCAGACCGTTTTCTTCGGATATGACTACCTTTGGGCCCTGGTTCCGATAATCCCCGTTACAGCTTTTGCGCTGACCTGCATGTCCGGTTTTCTGAAAAATATTGCCAAAAAGAAAGCCGACTTCGTTTGCATTGCGGCAGCTGCCATTCTTTTTATCTGCGGCAGCATGGGATACTTCCAATATAACGAGCATGACTATCCGGATCTCAAAGTAGCAGACACCTCCTTTGAAGAATCCATGCCGGTTCTTGAAAAGCTCGAGAGTATGGCAAAGGAGAGCTCGGGAGACTTTATTATCCTCGCACCCCCGTCCGTTACCGAGTATTCAAGGCTTTACAGCGGCGATATCAAGACTCTTTTCGGCAGAGATATGTGGAACGGTTCTCTGGCCCCATACAATTACACTGTATACAGCGAGGAGATTAAGGACCTCTATTACTGGATGCTCTACGAGGACAGCTACGGAGCGATCTATTATACTACGCCAAGAGCGGTTACAACCTTCAATTACGAGGGACTTGACTACGACGCCTTCGATAAGGATCCGGAATCTTTTGGCGGAATAGGCTTTATTAAAAGAGCAAAAGAACTGGGCGTAAGCTGCATCATCTTTACCATAAATGAAAAAACCGACAGAGCCGCCATCACTCACATTGAAGAAGTGACGGGACTTGTCGGTGAATTTATAAAGGTTGAAGCTACATACGACGAAGGATATTACATTCTCCCTATACGCGCCTTTTAACCGCTCTAACAGCCCAAAAGACAAAGTAATACGCACTCTTAAAAATATTAAGATGCTCAGCCTTGCGATACAGCATCCAGATACGCCTTATGGCTTCAAGCTTATTTGAAGAAAGGCTCTTTCCGGGACGTCTGTACAAAACAAGATTTTCATCAAGGCCGTAAGCTATGTTGCCCTCTCTTAAAAGTCCCCACCAAAGAGCGGTGTCCTCGCTCTTTATCTTCGGCATCATAAGCTTTTCCCTGGGGATTTTATATGTATCAAACATCACGGTACTTGTAAATATCGTGGTGTTTTTTAGTGCCTGTTTATAGTTTAGGCTCTCCGGTACTCTTACAACCTTGCCGTTTCCAACAGCATCTGCATCGGCAAACTCGTATCCCGTAAATACAAAGGCCGCATCCTTTTCTTTCATAAAATTAAGCTCTTTTTCGAGCTTATCCGAAGTCCAGA
Organism: uncultured Lachnospiraceae bacterium; assembly: GCA_902790935.1. Lineage (GTDB taxonomy): Bacteria > Bacillota > Clostridia > Lachnospirales > Lachnospiraceae > AC2028. Next base: position 21,315 of record CADATP010000010.1, read on the forward strand.
CGTCATCTCCGTCAAGATAGGCTATATACCTTCCGCGGGATTCCATAACGCCGCGGTTTCTTGCGGCCGCCGCCCCGGTATCTTCCGTTTGCATAATAAGCCTTGCACGGGTCTCTATACCTTTTTCGACTATGTATTCTTTAATTATCTGTGCAGAACGGTCCGTACCGCCATCCTCAACCATAATAAGTTCCCAGTCCGCATAAGTCTGGGCAAGGACACAGTCCATGGTCTGAACTATATATTTCTCAAGCTGATATACCGGTATGATGATACTGACGGTATTCGCGTAATCTCTATCCATAAAAAACCTTTACAAGTAAATTTTTCCAAACAAAGACAAAGGCGCGCCCATTGGCACGCCGGAAGATTTATTCGCCAAGTCCTGTTTCAACAGCATTAACAAGAGCTTTAAGAGCGTCGTTTTCATCTTCGCCGTCACAAACCAGCTCTATCTCGTCTCCGCACTTTACGCAAGCTCCCAAAACACTGAGAACACTCTTTGCATTCGCGGTTGTATCCTTGATCTTGAATGTGATCAATGATTTATACTGCATAGCCTCCTTGCACAAAATGCCGGCAGGTCTTAAATGAAGTCCCGTAGGGTTTTTGATAACCACTTTCTGACTAACCATCTTTATTCCTCCAAAACTAAACTTACGCTCTAAAACATGATATCCTGGATAAGTGCTGCCAGTTTTTCAGCTTCTTTTTGAATAAGCTGCTGGTCCTTACCTTCGATCATAACTCTGACAAGAGGCTCTGTACCCGAAGGACGGATAAGGACTCTGCCCTCTCCCTCGAATTTCTTTTCCAGCTCCTCGATAGCCTTCTTGATCTCGGGATATTCAAGATACTTTTCTTTTTTGTGGTTTGCAACCTTCGCTCCGACGAGAGCCTGGGGAAGTACTTCCATAACCTTTGCAAGCTCGGATAAGGGCTTTTTCGTCTCAACCATTACCTGTAAAAGGTGAAGGGCACTGAGAAGTCCGTCTCCCGTTGTATTCTCATCAAGGAAGATAATGTGCCCGCTTTGCTCTCCGCCAAGGGATCCGCCGATCTCCTTCATCCTCTCAAGAACGTATCTGTCTCCTACTGCGGTTCTCTCAAGGTTTATACCGTTTTTCTCACAGGAAAGGGAGAATCCAAGGTTACTCATTACAGTAGCAACGATCGTATCGCCCTTAAGCTTACCCTGTTCTTTCATATAATTGCCGACGATTGCCATGATCTGGTCACCGTCAACCAGTTTACCGTTTTCATCAACCGCAAGGAATCTGTCCGCATCACCGTCAAAAGCAATTCCGATCGCGGCTTTCTCGTAAACAACGCGGGCCATAAGCTCTTCCATATGGGTGGATCCGCAGTTCGCATTGATATTGGTTCCGTCAGGATGATTGTGAATCGCTACGATCTCCGCGCCGCAGCGGGAAAGAGCTTCAACCGATGTGTAGTAAGAGGCGCCTTCCGCACAGTCAACAACAAGCTTCATACCGGAAAGGTCCACACCAACCGCTCTGACGGAATGATTGATGTATTCCTCTTTAGCGTCTGTAAGTATCTTTATCTTGCCGACTCCGGGGCCGATAGGGAATTTAATATCCTTCATATTGCTCTTTATCTGAGCCTCTATTTCGTCCTCAAGAGCATCGGGAAGCTTAAATCCGTCCGCATCAAAAAACTTAATTCCGTTAAACTCTACAGAGTTGTGGGATGCCGAAATAACAACGCCCGCATCTACCATATGCTTTCTTGTAAGATAAGCGACTGCGGGAGTCGGAACTACGCCCACATATACGCAGTTGGCACCGACGCTGCAGGCTCCCGACATAAGTGCGTAAGCAAGCATATCGCCGGAGATTCTTGTATCGCAGCCTACCATAATTGTGGGCTTGTGGTTTTTGGATTTTGTAAGTACATACGCCCCTGCCTGTCCAAGCTGCATCGCAAGTGTAGGGGTAAGTTCATCATTAGCTACTCCGCGGACTCCGTCCGTTCCAAACATTCTACTCATTATTAACTGTCCTTTGAATTACTTCTTTTTTACCGTCACCTTAACTTCAGCGCCTTTTTTAATGTTTATGGAACTGCTGAGACCAAGACTGACAGGCATATGATAATCACCCTCTTCAAGAGTGCTGATATCGTTATTGTCCATAAAGGCGGCAACATCGACCGTCTTGCCGATGGTTAATGCATCAATGTCTTCAATATTGGACTTAAGGCCGGATATCGTGACTGATACGATTGACGGTACGATCTCAATGTCATATCCATCGGGTACATTCGTAAGTGTGATGCCATCGGCCGGGAAGGTGACTGTCTTTTCTTCCTCAGGCTCGATAAATACCTTCACGGTAACCGTCTTGTCAAAATCATCATCCGCAAACTGAACATTAGTGGGTACATACTGGCTTAGATCAACTTCTTTTTCCACATCCGCATCGGCATCCGTTATGTCGATAGGTGTAGTGATGTTAATCCTGCTGAGAGATAAAAGAGCCGCATGCGTTCCGGCTAAAGTAACCGTCTCGGGGTAAACTTCAAGATTTCCGGTATAGAGATACCCCGGAGCAGGCTCTCCGGTCTTGGATGCGTATATCGCAACCTTCTTTGTCTCAAGGATATTAACATCAACATGTACGTAATCCGACTGTTTTGTTATAGTCGAAAGATTAAGTACGTTGTTTGAAGCGTCATACAGTTCAATCTCAATATTTGCCGAAAGAGACTCACTCACACCGTCAATATCAATGTTAACCTGGCCGTAGCTGACCATATCGATATCTGACTTCGGGCCGTTTATCTCGATCATATTGAGGTCCATGGTAACACCGCCGAACTTGCAGTTTTCAGCAACTTCTCCGGTGGTATTTTTGATGATACGGACATATTTCCTTGCGCGATCCTCTATTGAAAGCGTTACGCTGTCCTTGCTTGATGTAAGGGAATCGTATGTCATATCTCCGGCAAGTCTCAGACTGATGGGAATCTTTCCGTCTACGATCTTTGAAGCATCAGCCTCTGCTATTATATCGGCAGAACTGAGGCTGTTGATAACTGTCTTGGGAGCTGTTACGGTAACTCTTACCGTATCGCCGTCAAGGATATCCCAGACTTTCTTCTCGGGATCAAGGGCTTCCTCGTTTATTATCTGAACCTTAATATTTGAAAAATCCTTGGGGATCGTAGGGTTTTCAATCTGAATCCAGACAAACCAAATAACAATGGCAAGGAAAACAGATACGATTTTGAGCCACCAATCCTTAAGGAGCCATTCTTTAAACTTTTTCATTGGCAGCTCCTTCCCCGGTCTTTACTTCCGTATTATTTTCATCGCTCCGGCGTCTTCTTGTCTTTCTGCGCTTTTCGCGGGCTTTGGATACAAGCTTTGTAAGTCTTGTCTTTAACTGCTCACCGTCGGATATGGGCTCGATCTTGCCGTCGATGGCAAGAGAGATACGTCCCGTCTCTTCGGAAACGATGATCGTTACGGCATCCGTCTTTTCGGATACTCCCACAGCCGCTCTGTGCCTTGTGCCAAGATCTTTGCTAAGTCCCATATTGTCTGAAAGGGGGAGGTAGCAGGTAGCTGCAGTCACGCGATTTCCCACAATAATAACCGCTCCGTCGTGAAGCGGGGTATTTTTCTCGAATATATTGATAAGAAGTCCGCTGGTGATCTTGCCATCGACCGCTATACCGGTGGTCTCGTACTCGGACAGAAACTCCGCTCTCTGAATTACGATAAGAGCTCCCGTTCTTGCCTTGCCCATCTCGGTACATGCTTTGACAATTTCTGAAATAGATTCCGCAGAAATACTCTCCACATCGGTTGAATTGATTCCGGTGGTGGAGAGAATATCGCCCAGAATATTTTTCCGTCCAAGATTTTCAAGACCCTTTCTAAGCTCCGGCTGAAGGACAAGCAAAAGGGCTATGATAGCGTAGTTAACAACATTTTTGGCGATCCAGATAATGGTATCAAGCTGCATTATGGAAGCCACAACAAGGAACAGCGCGATTACGATGATTCCTTTAAGCAAAGACCATGCTCTGGTATTTTTCATCCAGGCCAAAATATAGTACAGCAAAAAAGCAATGATCAGGATCTCCAAAACATCCCGCCACTGTACCGTAGTCATATATATACCCATATTTTTAAGGTAATTTATGGCCTGTGTCACAAACTGCATTGAAATGAATTACTCCCTGTAATCTTCGGATGAATTTTCGGTATATTCACCGTTTTCCTCATAATACTCCCCATCGGAGCCCTCATAGTAACCGTCCTCGGAAAAATATCCGTTCTCGTCGGCATACTCGAGATCATCGTACCCTTCGGCATACAGATCTTCGCCGCTTCCGTTCATAAAGCTCTTTCCGCCTTTTCTGCGGTTTATCTGACGTACTCTCTGAGCAGACTCGCCAAGAGAAATCTTGGGAACAGCCTTAACATAATAGTAATAATCGTCATCCTCAAACTGAACATTCTCTGTACGGTTAAAGTCAACGCAGTACTTAAAGAACTTAAGTACAAATCCGGCTGCTACCGCAAGCACAGATACTAAAATAATATTGATAAAGGATATTCCGGTATCCATTATCACATCTCCTATAAGGAGGGCAATGATATCAACCACAACTCCCGCTCCGATAGCGATCTCCCAGTTTCTCTTGATGGGAAGACGGCGCAGGAAATATACAACGAGAAATGTAACAACAAAAGCTATGATAACGATTATCATTCCCTTGTTGGCAAGTATATCGTCGATAAGGATCTTAAGCTGGTCCGCAGCTTCGGCGATAGGCATATTGGCTATCGTCGCGGAATTTGCATTGACAACCTTCAGGAAGTAGTATGCCACTACTCCGCAGGCCATAGCTACAGTGCATCCGGGAGTAGCCGTAAGACCGAGTACAATAGGAAGCACATAAGGCAGCTTCCAGAGCATAAGGATCGGTGTAATCGCAACTACCAGAGACGACTTGGGCGAGAACCTGAGAAAAAGCAGGTACAGCACAAGGTAGAGCAAAACTCCCAAAGCCGCAACTATAAGCGACAGATGATACATATGCAAGAGAGAGAAAAGTCCCGCAAAGACAAGTATCATTCCGCTTGGAAGGAAGGAACAAAGCAGCGAAGCTACGAGTTCGATCACAATATTATCAATTTTAGTAAAGTAACCCATTCTTGAATTTACAGTGTGAAGTACTATAAAAGCCGCAATGAGCTTAAGGGCGGGAACGATGAACGCGTCGTATTTATAATACAGCTGTATCACCTTTTCCCTTATTTCATACAGATTTTTCATTTGTCTTATACAACTTCCTTAATTTTTTAAGATTGCTCTTATATTTTCGGAGATTTGAAGCGGCTATCGAATACTTGATGAAAGCCACAAGATATGAAATACCCACATAAACGATCAGGGCAATAACATAGTACTTTCCAAAACTCTTCAAGATGGAAATGATATCTATCTCATATATATTCGACATAAACTCGTCGAAATTGTAATAAATATATAATGCCAGTCCAAATACAAAGGCTACGGTTATAGCAAAAGCCGCCTTAAGGATTGAGGCCCAGATATAATCGCTTCTGAAAAAAGAACCGATCCTTAGGTGCTCTTTCCCCTTGCCCTTTTCGTAGGATGACATCCTGGTCATCATTATGACCTTATCTCTGTCAAGCATATATTCACCTTTGCCCGGGAGATTACAGGAATCTCATTCTCGGGTTATCTTTGTCATTTTTATGTGCCGCAGCAAGAGCAGCCGCTTTTTGTGCGTTATAGTCTCTTGTCATCTGGCTGAAGCTGTTGGTAACGTTTGCCTTACATCTGTCGCAATACTTACCGGATCTGATCGGCGCTCCGCAGCTCTCGCATGTAAGCATCATAGCAGAATCCTCGGTAACCTCAAGCCTGTCCTCGCGAAGCCACTGTGTTATCTGAGAAGGCTCTACATCGCAGGCTTCGGCAACTTCGTTGATTCCGACGCCCTTGTGCTCGCGGATATACTCCTTTACTTCCTGGAACTTGGCTTCCATAACCTCTTTGCAGGCCTGGCAGATAGGCATTCCGGAAATATAGTTAAACATCTTTCCACATTTACGGCAGTTTCTAACGTTCATTATCATTACCTCCATGTTTTAAGCTTTGCAAAAGGAGCTTAAATACTCTCCCCTCCTGCAAGCGCTACAAAATACACATCAGGTATACCTGCTTTATGAAGAACCTTTGTAACTTCATCCACAGTCGCTCCCGTTGTGTATATGTCATCGATAAGTATAATCGTCTTTAATTTTACAACATTTTCCCCTACAATAAAAGCATTTTTAAGATTTTTTTGCCGCTCCTGCGGCGAGAGCATCTTTAAAGGCGCGGTATTTCGCCTTCTTTTGACAACCCCCTCCAGATACGGGATCCCGGTATTTTTTGAGACCTCTTTTGCAAGGAGCGCCGCCTGATTATATCCCCTCTTCGCATATCGCTTTCTGTGTATCGGGATGGGAACAAGGGCATCAGGCTTCAGATCCCTTATAAAGTCCCCGAGATAATCCGCTATCTCCTCCCCATAATACTCGGCGTACTCCGGTCTTTTCCCGTATTTAAAGCGGTAGATGGATTTTGCCGCAGAATCGTACTCGTATAGGCATCTTCCCCGCAAAAACTTATGCTTTCCGCTCGCACATTCCGTGCAATACCTGTCCTCACCCATCAGCTTTTTACCGCATTTAAGGCAATAGGGCGGAGTAAGGAGCCTCAGCTTTTTTATACATTTTGCATGGATCTTTTCCCCGTACGGCGTTACTATCTCGTCGCAAAAAGGACATCTACGCGGGAAAACAAGATCCATCAAAAAAATCCCCGCATTCTTTAGTAAATCAAAAAACATTTTTTATCCCCCGATTTCAAGAATTCTTTCCTTCAGTGAAGTGTATCTGCTCCTTCCCGAAGAATTATCTATCATTTCCCTCACAATCTCCGAACTGCCCATAAGAACAACGCATTTTTTTCCTCTTGTGATACCGGTGTAGAGCAGATTCCGATACCGCATTATCTCCGGCACATCCAAAAGCGGAATTATAACCGCCGGATATTCAGAGCCCTGGGATTTGTGGATGGTTATGGCGTAAGCCATCTCCAGCTCATCCAACAGGTTAAAAGGATACTCCACAATCCGCTTATCGTCAAATTCAACCTTGACAGTCTGTGCCGAGTCGTTTATTTCAAGGATTCTTCCCGTATCTCCGTTAAATACGCCGAGCCCCGATGCGATCTCTATCCCGAATCTGCCGTATATATTCCACTCGAGCTTATAGTTATTCTTTATCTGCATGACTTTATCCCCTTCACGGTAAATAAAGTCTCCGGAAATATGCTCTCTTTTCGCCGGCGAAGGAGGATTAAGGCTCTCCTGCAGAAACTTATTAAGCTCTATGCAACCTAAAGTGCCCTTTCGCATAGGCGTAAGGACAGTGATGTCAAACATATCCGCATCGCAGTACTTCGGGAGCTTATCCCTCATCATCCAGATCATATGCTCGATGATCATCTTTGACGAGTTTCTCTCAAGAAAAAGAAAATCCTTTGAATCCGTTCCAAGCTTTATCTGCTCTCCGGCGTTTATTTTATGTGCATTAACAACGATATCGCTTCCTTCGGCCTGCCTAAATATCCGCTTTAAGCTGATGCAGGAAAATCTTCCGCTGTCTATGATATCCCTTAGTACTCTTCCCGGTCCCACACTCGGAAGCTGGGCCGCATCTCCTACCAGTATCAGTCTCGTCCCGGGGATTATGGCTTTTAAGAGCCCCTGAAAGAGGAGAATATCCACCATAGACGCCTCGTCCACTATGATAACGTCCGTCTCAAGAGGATCGTCTTCATTCTTGTTAAAGTAGGTATGGGAATCTCCCTCAATACCGCCTCCGACCTCAAGGAGTCTGTGGATTGTCATAGCCTCATACCCGGTAGCTTCCGTCATACGCTTGGCGGCTCTTCCAGTAGGCGCCGCAAGAAGGAGACTCATTCCCTTCGAGAGGAAATACTTGATTATAAGATTGATGGTCGTAGTCTTTCCGGTACCAGGACCTCCCGACAGTATAAAAATACTGTTTTTAACACATTCCTTAACCGCTTCTAACTGTACCGGATCCACCTCCATATTTTGGGCGTCTGCTATAGTCTTAAGTCTGCCCTGAAGGATTTCTTCCTCTTCCGTCGTAAGTCTTTCGAGAGGCATGCTAAGGTCATCCAAAAGTCTCGCGCAGTTTTGCTCCGCATAGAAAAAAGCGGAAAGATATACGTTTTCTTCCCGTATGATAAGCTTTCTGTCAAGAGCCAGGTTTTGGAGCTCGTTTTTAATAGTTTCGTCGTCCATACCCAACATCTTTTTGGCTTCAAAGAAAAGCACCGGGATCGGAAGATAGCAGTGTCCCTCTCCTGCGCTTTGCTGCATAATATAAAGCAGCGCGCATCTAAGCCTCATCGGCGAGTTTTCGGGGATACCCACTCTTCTTGCTATGGTATCTGCGGTAATAAACCCTACGCCGGAAATATCCTCCGCAAGCTTATAGGGATTCTCCTTCATAACCGTGTAAAGACCCTGGCCGTAGGTGTCAAAGATCTTCACCGAAAGAGCCTGTGAAATGTCATATTGTCCAAGAAACATCATGGCATCCCTTAAGTCTCTTTTTTCCTCCACCTGAACAGCTATCTCCATAGCCCGGCGGACGCTGATCCCCTTTACCTCGGCAAGTCGCTCCGGTTCCTCCTCGATGATCCGAAGAGTATCCTTTCCGAACATAGACACGATCCTGGCGGCAAGAGCCTGTCCGATCCCCTTGATCGCCCCGGAGCCCAGATATCTTTCGATACTCTCGTTGTCAGCCGGAGGTACGACTTTATAGCTTTTTATCCTAAATTCCTTGCCGTAAACCGGGTCCTCGAAAAATTCCCCCGTAAGCTCTACCGTCTCGCCTATCTGAAGGTCCTTGCTGTTTCCGATACAGGTTGTTTCCCGTCCCTTGTCCACAAGGACAAAAATATTGTAACCATTGACAGGGTTTTGATGTATGAAGTTTTCAATATACCCTCTAATAGTATCCATTGGTTAGTTAATTGCCCCTCTTAAGTTTATATACGGTATCCTCAAACTCCTCAAGCGCGGCGTAGCCCGCATCCGTCACCCGATACACCCCGGTTTCAATCTTTTCAAACCATCCGTAATAATCTGCTCTAAGGATATCCGCGGTTTTCTCTATATTACAGAGTTTTCTGACCTCTCTACCTTTAACCTCTCCGCCAAGCTCCGCGCAGGCGTCAAGTACAAGGAGAGCATCCTCTCTGTAGGCGCTTATAAGCTTTTCGCCCCTTACACCGCCGACATTATTCTTTGTTCTTCTCTTGGAAAACTCCGCATTCAACTTCTTTTTCTTATTTTGATTTTGCCTTTGATATACGGATAGTTCGGTAACCACCGGTTCGTTCGCTACCTGAACCTCAAGACTTCTTTTAGATACAAGAAGAAGTCCTATCCCGAGTCTTTTTAAAAGATAGAGTTTATCTCTGTAAGCGGTATTTTTAAGGCTCTTTGGCTTAAAAACCGCGATATAAACCGTCTCAACATATTTTTGGCGAAGAGCCGCCTGTCTTAGAGCCTTAAAGTCCAAGTCGACCTTAAGCTCAACAGCAACGTGCTCTTCGCCCCGTTCCATATACAGATCTATATCCTCAACCTCACCGTCGCAGATATAGCCCTGTTTTTCGAAATATTCTTTTACCGGCCCGAATAAATCTCTCTCCATCAGTCTCTACTTCGTTTCCTCCGGAAGAAGTGTTATGCTGTTTTTTCCGTACCAGTCCGCCATCGCTCTGTTGGGCTCTTCAGCGGGATTTTCGGAAATATCCGTCTGGCGAAGATACCAGGGTCTGCAGGTGTAGGGCTTTACGTAAGCATCAGGCCCCTGGGAGTTTATATCTTCGATCCTGTCTAAATACTCCGAATACAAAAGCCCGCTCTCAGCAGAGTGAATATCATAAAAAGCTCCGTATGAAGAATAATAATATCTTTCTCTTCCCATTCCAATAAAAAGTCCCAAAAGAAGTACGATAAGTCCGGCGTAAAACCACCAATATCCGATATCAAGAGAAAACTTCTTTCCCTTATCCGATACTTTTCTCTTTATCCATCCGACAATATAGATCTCGCTAAGGACAAGGGCAAGCTGATACATAAGCTTATTCACGTTCCAGATCCTTGCCTGCATAACTCTTCCCATTCCGTATAAAGGCGCGGTATAGGAGGCAAAATACAGTCCTGCCATAAATAAAGCAAAAACTATAGGCCATCTGAACTTAACCTTGCTGTCCTTAAGGCCGCACCAAGCCATAGGAATAAGCGCTATCAAAACCGCAAGAAGGAAATGATCGGAAAACTTCTTTACCATATTCATTCCCTCCGGGAATGAATAAATTACCGCATCAACCGGTCCGTAGGCGGAGCCGACAAAATATGAACTTCTTACCGAGTTTCCGGGTGCGGATGCGTTCATATAAAATCCGATAATATAAACCATAACTACCGGAACAAGCCTAAACGCTGCCTTTTTGTATTTAAAAGCGGTATACAATACAAGAGCAAAAAGGATTATTGCTCCTTCGAGTAAAGAAACATAGTTTCCTCCGCTGACAATAAGGGCAAGTACCATGCCGAAAAAGACCTGAAGCACGGTGGCGAGAATTCCCTTTTTCGCCGATAAAAGAACGATCACACCGACCAAAAGCATTAAAAAGGAGTGAATACCGATGTAATGTACCCCTCCGTTGAACCAGTAAAACCCATGTCCCGGAAAGTACATTCTCTCAATCGTCAAAATCGCCGTAAGAAACGCGATCCCAAGACTGCTTGCCCTCTTCATCCCGAACATTTCCTTGCAGAGGGAATACATCATAAACACGACCGATACAGCAAAAAGCGCGATAAGTGCCATACCTCCGTATCGATAGTACTGTTCTCCCCAGGCTATCGGGCAAAGGGCCATCAAAAAGATAGAGGCAAAGGTTCCCTGCCAGGCATACCAGCTCTCTCTGACCTGGAACAGCACGCCCCTCATCAGATTTATAAATGTATCTCCGTAAGCAAGTCTGAAGCTTCTGTTGTATCTGGCGTAATTGTAATCATCGTACCAGGGGATCATATATTTTGCCTGGGCAAAAAGCGGTATTAAAGCGCATACCAATACAGCCCCGAGTATTACAGCTATTAATACCGGGGAAAACTTTTTTGAAAACAGTTTCTTCAAAGCTAAAACCTCTCTCTAATCTGTAATATCCAAATCCGGAGATATCATTATATCATAATCCGGATATTCTTTCGAAAGCTCTTTATACAATATCTCAAGGCCCTCGGACGGCTTTATATCAAAGCTCATAACAACATCAAAGCGCATATGCTTTTCTTCAAGGTCAACGTAAAAGCCGTGGAACTGAAGCGCCCAATCGTACTTTAGGACAATTTTCTGGATATTGTTTCTGATCTCGGCGGCCTCGTTGTTTTGTGTGTTGTAGGAGTAAACGCCGACTCCGGTAAGGACGACTCCGGTCTCATTATAAACCTTAGCTTCAAGCTTCCTTGTAAGAACGTCAACCTCGCCGGCGGTCATTGTATCCGGAACCTCGATATGAACAGAGGCGTAATGCCTGTTTGGTCCGTAATCATTGATCATAAGGTCATATGCGCCGCGAACGCCCTCTTCTGACGAAATCAGCTTTTTGATCTTTTGCGTAAGCTCCGGATCTTCCCTGTGTCCAACAATATCGCTTATTGTTTCGAGCATCATCTCGATTCCGGCTTTTATGATAAATCCCGAGATGATAACGCCAACGTACGCCTCAAGAGAAAGACCGGTAAAGGTAAAGATAAGAGCCGAGGCAAGTACCGATGCGGAAAGGATTGCATCAAACAAAGCGTCCTTTCCCGAAGCTTCAAGAGCGCCGCTGGAAACCTGCTTGCCTTTATTTTTTACGTAAAGTCCGAGAACAATCTTTACAGCGACAGCTACGCCGATTATTATCAGCGAAACAAGACTGTACTCAGCCTCTTCCGGATGGATTATCTTTTTTATCGAAGCTATTCCCGCGGTAATACCGGCGTAGAGAACGATAGCGGAAACCACCATAGCGCTCAGGTATTCAAGCCTTCCGTGCCCTAAGGGATGCTTTTTATCCGGCAGTCTGTTGGCCAGCTTTGCTCCCACTATCGTAATCACGCTGGAAAGCGCATCGGATAAGTTGTTTATCGCATCCAAAGTAATAGCAATGGAGTTGGTTAAAAAGCCAACTGCAGCTTTGAAAAGAACAAGGAACAGATTTGTTACTATTCCGACTATACTTGTTCTTGTTATTATTTTGTCACGGCTTTCGTTTTTATTCATTTTGATCACTTCTTTTAAAACAGCGGTTAATTATACCGAAAGCAGAGCACCCGTTTCCCGGATGCTCTGCATTTTAAATAAACCAAAGTCCCCACCCGTGTCAAGAATTAGAGAAGCTCCTGATATCCCGGTACAAAGAGGTGGCGAGGTATTCCGTCTACCATAATAGGCGCCACGTCTCCCTGAATAAGAGGTCTTACATATGTCAAAAACTCGTTGGTTACGTACGTTCCGTCCTTTGTGATCCACTCTCTCGGAACAAGCCTTTCATCGTTGGCGATCTTGTGAACATCCTTAACTTCCGTTCCGGCCTGATAAGGATCGTCGGAGAGACGCTGGATAACAACCATCTTTCCGGTATCTCCTTCATCCGCAGCTTTCATAGCCGCACCGCCGACTTCATAAGCCTCAAGAATGTCAACTCTGGATGCGCAGTGGCTTGCCGCTCTCTGCAGGGTAGAAAGCTCAATCGAGCGGGTTTTGCAGCCAATCTCTTCGGAGAGAACATTGCAAAGATATCTCGCAGTACCGGTAAGCTGTTTATGACCGAAGGCATCAACATATTCTGTAGCGTTTCCAAGCTCGCTGATGTATTTTCCGTCTTTGGTATGTATTCCTTCGGAAACTGCGATAACGATGGAACGCTTTTTCTTCAGCATATCCTTGCATCTTTTCACGAACTTATCAATTTCAAAATCAAGCTCGGGAAGATAAATAGCATCAGGTCCGTCGCAGTCCTCACCCTTTGAGAGAGCTGCTGCCGCGGTAAGCCATCCGGCGTTTCTTCCCATGATCTCTACAACGACTATCTGTCCGTTGGAGGTTTCAAGGCTCCATCCGTCACGGATTATCTCCTTTACGGAAGTTCCGATATACTTGGCCGCGGAGCCGTATCCTGGGGTATGGTCCGTAAGAGCAAGGTCGTTGTCAATTGTCTTGGGGCATCCTACAAAGCGTATCTCAGAGCCTGTAATAATAGCGTAATCGGAAAGTTTTTTGATGGTGTCCATCGAATCGTTTCCACCGATGTAGATAAAGCAGTCTATCTCGAGCTTGTCGAGAATATCGAAGATCTTTTCGTAAACTTCTTTATCTTCGCTGATATTAGGAAGCTTGTAACGACAAGAACCCAGATATGCCGAAGGCGTTCTCTTAAGAAGCTCGGCGTCAAGTCCGGTTCTGATATGCTCGGAGAGATCTATGTATCTTCCCTCGAGAAGTCCCTGAACTCCGTGAAGCATGCCGTATACATTTTTGTAACCCCTGTCTTTAGCGGTACGAAAGACACCCGCAAGTGAAGAATTGATGGCGGCTGTAGGTCCGCCTGACTGTCCGACAATAACGTTTCTCTTTCCTTTTTTGCTCATAGCTTGCCCCTTTCTTTGTAAGATTAATACCTTCTTTCAGTATAATTAATCGGGGTATTGTAAGTCAACAAAATGCCGTCTGTTTTATAAGATTTTAAGAGAAAAAATCTTGTTTTTAAGCAAAAAAATGACGGTAGTCGTTCCTACCGCCATTTTGCATTATCCCTTGAAATCGATCGCAGTTCCTACGCTGAGCTCAGCCTCTGTCTTTACACGAGAAAGGGCGCTGTTATACGAGTAATTACGCACCTTGTTAAGAAGAGCATCCATAGAATCCGCTTCAATCTTTATATATTGCTTCGGCTCTAAGGAAATCTCCTCTGCAGCCTCAGTTTCAGCCGCATCCGAGATGCTATCAGTCTTTTCGGGAGCTGCGCTTTCAGCTCTTTTTTCCTTTATCTTTTCTTCAAGAGCTTCTTCCTGTGCCTTTTCTTTAGCTTTCTTTTCGGCAGCCTTCTTAGCTTCCTTTTTCTCGACCTGATTCTTTTCGATGCGCTTCTTTTGCATATCCGAGGATTTCTCTAAGGTTGCAAAGAATTTCTCGTTGCCGTTTGAATCAACACTGATCCCGAAGTTGCTTACGGCTGCGCCGCTGCTCGTCAAGCTGTTTTTGGCCTCAGCGAGCTTTGTCTGGCTCATAGCGATGATGCCTTCATACTTCTTTCTGAAGCTCTCATCTTCGGCCATCCGCTCAATCTTTTCGACATCGATAAGAACAACCATCTTATTTGCATTGCCGTAAGATGCTGCATTTTTCTTAACCTGTTCTTTCATGTCGTTGCTGACCGCGATAAACTCCATGTTGTGGAATTTGGACTTCAGCTTCTCGTAATAGTCTTTAGCCTTATCCGAGAGCTTAACATCGCCGATTGCAAAGCCATAATCTGTTTTTGTAGGAACAAGGGAACTTTTAGGGCTGATGGAAGTATATTCCTTGTACTCGGTCTTTACTTCTTTAGCCGGAGACTCCTTTGCCGATCCCGCGGGCGGTGAGGCGCCAAGCTTTTCATTAGGCACCCGGTACTTCCCGTAAGCGGCAATACCTGAATTAGTAATACCTGTCATACGCTCTACCTCCTTGTAGAAAGATGCTGAAATCCGTTTCAGCTACGCTGAGAAGATTATTTCTCAATTTGTTTATCGGCAAACGGATATAAATACTTTAGGGGGTAAAAAAATTTTGTAAAATAGATTACTTTTTTACATCCATATGGTTTATCATACTTGCGCTGTATCCCGCACCGAATCCGTTATCAATATTGACAACGGTTACTCCGCTGGCACAGGAATTGAGCATCGATAAAAGGGCCGAGACTCCGCCAAAGGATGCGCCGTATCCGACACTTGTGGGTACAGCTATAACAGGGCAATCCGAAAGCCCGCCGATAACGCTGGCAAGAGCCCCTTCCATCCCTGCGATGGCGATGATGACCGAAGCATTCATTATCTCATCCATATGATTAAGGAGCCTGTGAAGGCCGGCAACTCCAACATCGTAGAGCCTTACAACTTCATTTCCGAAGCATTCCGCTGTAAGCGCCGCCTCTTCAGCAACTGGGACATCACTGGT
This sequence comes from uncultured Lachnospiraceae bacterium, assembly GCA_902790935.1. Taxonomy (GTDB): domain Bacteria; phylum Bacillota; class Clostridia; order Lachnospirales; family Lachnospiraceae; genus AC2028. Next base: position 36,697 of record CADATP010000010.1, read on the forward strand.
TCCACCGGTAGCCACTACGATTTTTCCGATACCGGTCTTTTCAGGCTTTCCGCCTACAATTCCCACCTTGGCGTCCTGAAAATACTCGAAGTTCTCTATCTCCTTAAGTACCTCCGCCTTGTCATCGGACAGTCTTGTAATAAGGATCCTTTTCTGCCCCTTATCTATCATCGCTCTGACTATTCCGAGTATCTGGTCGGCCGACTTTGACGCGCCGTAGATCACCTCAGCCACGCCCTGCCTGACGGACCTGTGCATATCAATTTTTGCATATCCTATATCCTCGAAGGGTTCCTTTTTTAAAGTCAAAAGCGCCTCATCTACCGAGACGCTTCCGTTTTTAACACCTTCGAGGAGCTGTTTTACATCTGTATTCATTTAGTTCCTCTATACATCTTTTTTCTTTTTAAGAGCCTCTTTGATAACGCCCTTAGGATCCTTGATAAGAAGGATAACAAGCCAGATTATCAGTCCAAGGACCACAACAGAAAGTCCAAGGAAAAGATCATTAAGCATATCAGCCGGCGCAGGGGTAAAGTACTCCGCCCCCAGCTCTACATACTCAAAGATCGCGTCAACAAGCCACATCAATGTAGCTCCCCAGTACATCCAGCAAAGTATTCCGACTTTCATCTCATTTTTCGGAGCGTTCTTATACCAGATAATTGTGCAGATAACTGCTGCCGCAGCTGACGTAAGTAAAGTCATTTTCCTTCTCCCTTTTGCTTTATCAATTTGTCTAAAGACTTTGCAGACTACTTTGCAGAGACCTTCTCAGCGTCGGCTCTTTTTTCAATCCTAGATGAAACAACAACCATACCAGCCCAAACAAGGGTTACAAGAACGGCCATAGCGACGCCGACCGTACTCATTTCATGAATCATCTCAGCCGCATCCTCAGGATTTGACGCTGCGGTAAGGAACGGAAAGAAAGGTACAACCTCTCCATGCCAAACATGCTCAAACATTAAAAGAGCGGATCCTCCCCAAAGAAGATTTCTAAGCCACTTAAGTTTCTGCACAAAAGGCTTTTTTGCGGTAGCCGCAAACTCGCTTTGCTCAGCTCCGTTTTGTTCCTTTTCGGCGTCATTTTCCTTCTTTTCAATGCCTTTTTCAGCAAGGGTCGTAACAAGCGCCTCAGCGGCAGGTACTAAAAAACATGCCATAATCTAGTCCTCCATATACATAGTCATTGCTCTTTACCTCTTCAAAGGAAAGCATTCAGATATAGATATTTTAACATAGTGCCGGGGTAAATACTAATTAAAACATTATAAAGAAGAGGTTTTCAGTAGTTTATCCATCATCCGATCAAAACTTTTTTCCCTTCAAAAGCAAAGCCATAATGATGGATATTCTTTTTTAGTATTCCTTTGGAAAGCAATTGCGCATCATAGCCTTTTTCATCTATTTGCTTTAACGCGTTTTTAACAGTATCCTCCAAAGTTTTTTCATCGTCAGGATCGTGAACTTTAAACTCTAAAACATATGCCTGATCCCTTTTATCTTTCGGTTCGAGGCAAACATCATATCTGCCGAATCCGCTCTCTCTGTTCGAAGTAATAAAGTATTTTTCGGATAAATCCACCATAAGTCCTAAGACAAACCCATGGTAAAACCTTTCCGGCTCATATTTTTCGGAAGAACTCTTTCCGACATCAAAAACCGAGAAAGTGTTAAGAGCTATATCGTTCATAAAACGGTTCATGTACTTAACATCATTTAATAAGAGTGCTTTGATAAAATCATTGTATCTTACATTATCGCTTTCAAACCAGCGCTTTATCATATCTTCAAAGGTATGCTTTACTTCAAGATTTGTGAGTGACAAGCTGCTCTTTTTTCGCACGCCGCGCTCCTGTAATACGGCATCGACCTTTAGATAACCCGCCGCCAAAAGCAAGCTAAAAATACCGGATTCATTTTTATCTATCAGATTAAAAACTATCTCATCGTCAATAAGGGTCTCAACCGGCTCGCCCTTAAGCAGGCATTCCATCGCTGTTTTAACATCAGCGCTTCCTTCTTTTATAAGTTTATCAACAAGCGAATTCTCGCTTGTATTCGACCAATAATTGTCCAGTCTTTCGGAATCTAAAAACTGCGTCACCGACCATGGATTATACATTTCGGATACATCGCCGATCCTGAATCCGTCATACCATTCTTTTACCTCGGCGAACACCTCCGCCATTCCATACCGCTTAAGCTCTGCCTTAACCTCGCTTTCAGTAAAGCCGAAATCAGTGGCATACTTCGCATTCGTTACAGCATCTACTTTAAGATTGTTCAAATCCGAAAAAATAGATTCTTTACTTATTCTTGTAATTCCGGTTAAAATCGCTCTCTCTAAGTACCTGTTTGTTTTAAAGGTTGCATTAAACAGATTTCTGACAAATCCCGTCATTTCTCCCCAAAAGCCGTCAATATAAGCCTCCTGGATCGGAGTGTCGTATTCGTCCATAAAAACAAGCGCTTTTTTTCCGTAATATTTATACATCATTTCACACAGAAATCTGATCGCTTCGGTAGCTATAGCATCCGACATATCGTAGCCTACCATATTCCAGAAATCTCTGTCCATCTGTGTGATCAGATCAGACTCGAAAATATGCCCATTGTTCCTATAGAGACCGACGATCTCCTGGACAATCTGTTGTCTGGCTGTGTCATATGTGTTTCCTTTAACAGAGGCAAAGCTCAAATAGATTACAGGATATCCGCCTATCATCTTCCGATAATCCGGATATTTCCAGATAGCAAGACCTTTAAACCAGTTCTCACCTTTTTGGTACTTATTTGAAAAAAAGCAGTCCAACATACTAAGGTTCAGAGTTTTTCCAAATCTGCGCGGTCTTGTGATCAATGTCACAACGTCGCCACTCTCCCACCACCTTTTAATAAACTCCGTTTTATCAACGTAAAAGTAATTGTTCTCCCTGATTGCCGCAAAATCCTGGTTGCCGATGGAGATTTCACTACGAGATCCGGCGCCTGCACCATATTCGTCCATCGACTCCTCTAAAGCGAAAATAGTAGTTTCTCTCGGGGAGTCAATCTTCCCTCCAAGTACTTTCTGGACAGTACTTAACGGGAGCCCCGACCTTTCAGATATTTGTTCATATGTAAGTTTTAGTTCTTTCTTCTTTTTTTGTAATTCTTGTATTCTGGAATATTGCATAAGGCTTCTCCTCTTATTGCAATTTTACGCCACAAATAGCAATATTGCAATATTTTCAATAGCAAATAGCGATTTAATTGCAATATCGGCAGAACATTCTCAAAAAACTATATTTCTAAAATATCCTCAATATTGCATTTTAAGGCCTTGCTCAGGCGAAGCAGTGTTTCAGCCTGACATTTATTAATATCTCGCTGCCTCTGTTCAAACAACTGAATCTGTCTAAGCGGAACATCCGAAATCTCGGATAATTCCTTTTGAGTAATCCCGGCGTACTTTCTGATAATGCTAAGTCTTGTTCCGGTACCTCTAGAGGCAGTTTTCTTATCAACCTCATCGACAAACTGCATGATATCCATCTCGTGAAATACAGGATACATATTAAGCAGTTCTTCTATTGATATGTATTCAAATATCCTCTCGAAGCTTTTGCCACTGTACCACTGATAAAACGCTATAGCCCATCCGCTCCAGTATTCCGGGCTCTTGTCCAAGTACATTTCTTCCGCAGGAATTTTTATACTTAATCCCGATTCCTCGACCATTTTAATAAAAAGCTCGCAGCCGGTCATTCCGGCAACATATGAGGGATTTCCCTTCTCAAATTGGCGGATACTACTTGACGTGATCATCATTTTTTGAAGCGTCTCCGGCGATACTCCGGCTGTAACCATCGCAAAATCAAAGAGGTCTCCCATTATTCTTCTTGCTGATTCAAAGTACTCCTCATCGTAAGCGTGGATCACCATTTTTGATACCCTCTCTCATGATATCCAAGATATAAATATCATTAATATCCGCCGATGCAGCTTTTGTCTGACGATATGCGCGTCTGGCCAAGGCGTCTCTGTTAGCTTTTTTGATTGAATATTCCTCCGCCAAAGCAAGCTCATTACCAATATACTTGATGCGTTCAAATGCCCTCTTGCTCTTAAGGACAATCTGCTCTCCGAGTCTTCCCAGTCTCATAGCTTCGGAAAGCTTTCCAAGAGATATTGTGCCGGAAACAAAATCCTGCGCAAATGAGAAATACGAATCGTCCGCTCTGTAACCAATGATCACGTCGTAACCGGATATATCTACAGCGAAGTTATCCATCAGGTACTGCTTGCGTGCTTCAGCTGCAGGTACATACGCTTCATCTGTACGATGTTTCAGTACGGTAGCCGCCCACTCCAGCAGGGTGTGATCCTGTGCTGTGAAGTCAAGTACCTGCAAGTCATCGATATGCAGGGAATAGCTGTTAATGATACCGTCTTTTGCCGCCCGGCAGGCCCACTCATGCGCCAGATCCCTTGACGGCGTGACATAAAAGCCCGCGCCGAAATCGTGATGCGCTCCATGGGTATGTACGGGCTCCTCAATGATACGATCTGAGCCATGATATACCGTTATCGTCTTCATATTCCCACGTCCAATTCATTGCTCAACCAGCATGTTCTGCCGCCTGCATCTGCCATGCGGTGCAGGGTCAGCTATACGGCTTTTGCCATACTCATGCAAAATACAGCTCATGGCAGAAAACGCCCTGTGGAACGTAGTCTTTGGCCTTGCATGCCAAATCAGCGAGGCGTGTCGTTATTGGCAGACGGACGTTCCACGTGGATCTGGGGTCCACCTTTGTCAAGGCATATATCTGCTGTAAACCAGTCAGCAGCGGCACATCGCCGCATGTTTTGGTAATCTGGATAGGACGCTGAGCACCATGATATGGATGTGTTGTAACCATATAGGCACTTTGACGCACCTCATCGATCAGCACCTTACCGATATCCGGATTGACTACCTTGTGTCCATTTACGCCCATGATACGTGGCGCACCACTTTTCCGCACCTCAAAAATGGAATAAGCGATGCCAAGACTTGCAAAGTATTCCTTGTACCAGTCATCGTCCTCATGGGAGAAGCCATCCCTATGGATAACGATGGTGGAAGGGTATGTGCCCATCTCCTTACGGTAAGCCGTCAAAATACTGCCAAACATTTCCTCAAGGCAGGCCGTGGTTATTTTTTCACCTTTAATAGCCTTGGAAGTCTGAATGAACCCCAGATACTTGCCAGCACCTGTTACTGCTACACTGCATGACGGATAGTGGATACCAGCCTCCTGTGTCCCTACGTCTATGCCAATAAACAGGTCCGGTTTTTCCGGAAGGTCGGCCAGCGCAAAGGGAACGCCACCTGTTTTAACGATAAGTCCCAGAACCACATTGCCAGCGGTATATATAGGATTTTTTTGTACACCAGGCTGACCGCAATAGGTTTTTACCATATCCAGTGCATGCCCATACTCAATCATCTGTGTTGGACACATGCGCTTGGCCGCTGCTTTTTTCAGCCCTTCCCGCACGCGGCTGCTTTCTTTCTGCGTCGCACGCGGCAACACACAGAGCATTGCCTGCACATTAGGGCAATTCTCTTTAGCCATGTCGGCTATTTCCTCAAAGTACAAGGGTTTGTTCAAAGTATCAGTTTGCAGGGCTATGTACTCCGGATCTAAGTACCCCTTTCCTGCAGGAAGGTTTGCCTTCAATCCGCCAGATACATAGAGGTAGCTCAACAATGGTATGTAATCTATCTCCGGTGGCGCTACAACAGTAATGTGATACTTCTCATCGTCCGCAAGGCGAGGCGGCTGAAAACACCCTGCCCCTCTTAGGACCTGCGACTTTGAAGATGAAGAAACGATTTCCTGCCCGCCGATGACGATTTTAGGTTCTGCGAAGGTTTCAAGCCTATGACCAATATCTTGTGGAGCCACAGGAACAACTGAAAAAGAGAGGTTGTCAAATTCAGCAATCTTCCCTATGTGTGACAGAATTGTCTTATCCTGTGCATAACGCACCCCCATATGACGTTTGCTGGCCTCGAGTGCAGTAGCAGAAAACCGGCTATCCAGCGACCGCAGGATTTCCGTAGTCATAATCGGCCTTACAGTACCTGTCAAGAAGGAAAGCACGTCGCCACGATGATTCATCAGGAACACTACCTCATCATCTTTGGGATCAGTGTCAACGAACCGTTTGATCATCTCCAGGTCATATTGCCTATAATGTTCAAGTATCTCTTCCCGATTTTTGTATTCAAATTTGTCTTTCTGAATATCTTTTTCATCAACGATATGCCCCGTAAATTGGTATACAGGCAGGACATATTTGAATTGCAGGCCCATATCATTATACAGACTCAGCTTATCACCATATTCCTTTTTGAATGTATACAGCGTATGAGTATAGAGAAAATGCGTATGCGTATCCAGCTCAAGGAATACAGTTCCATCCGGCCTAACATGCGGAGCGTAATTGACCTCCAAAGTAACGCGGAATTTAGGATTTGCCGAAGATGAGACCACTTCATTAAATTGCAGTCTGCCATTTTTATCATGGTAAAGCCGGTCCGTAACCACGCTTTTCTCAAGCGGACGATATATCTTGCGGATTCTCCCTGCATTGTCATTGTAGGTGGGGATAAGCAAGTTACGGTGGATAAGGATTGAGAGATACTGCTCATAGACCTGCGTATTGCTCAATGGCACCTCTTCCCTGCCTCTCGGCGTCAGCTCCACGGTGATCTGGCTCTTGCGCCCTTCTTTGGTGCATTCCTTCTGGTGCACCAGCAGATCGTCTCTCACAGCCTTCTGCGTATAGATGCGTTTATAGTCCGTTACAGCCTTATAATCTTCGTAACTATGGTATGCATTCAGGAACCGCAGCTCTGTGTTAAAGGCCGTATGCAAACTGCTGTCTTTAGACTGCTCACTGCTTGTTACGGTGACATCATATACGAAGAATGCTAACGGTTTAATTTTTTCGGAACCGCGATACATTTCGCATCTAACCTCTTTTGTCACGTCAATCCCTCCTACGATGCTCAGCTATTAACGAATAGTACTGCTAAACCAAACGCAACACGTTTTTGCTACCTGTTTTCATCTATACCCCCATCTGCTTCTTCTGCGGATTTCAGGAACTCCTCCACCTCTCGGAACTTCAGGAAATGCTCTGGTTTCGTCTCCAGCAGATTGTAAGAGAGACCCTTGCGCTTCAGGAACATATAGTGCGCAATGGTCTTGTCAACCGTGCTATATACCTTAGCGGCAAACTCCCTGAGGTCAGTAATACTTGCCAGTGATGCGTAGGCGCTCTCTATCTTGTCATTTTTCAGCTGCAGATAGCGCTGCACCATATCAAAGATCTTCTGCAGGCGCTCATGGCAGGACATTGGCATCTTCGCCAGCAGGTCATCAAACGTGCCGCGTGCGATGGCCTTGATAACCGCGTCAGGTGAAGCATAACGGCTCAGGACGGCATGCAGATCAAGGTAATCGGTGCATTTCAGTTTGTACATGGACGTACCTGCAGCCGTATGCAGATAGAGCACCCATCCTTCCTTTTGATTAGCGGGTATACGCTCGCGCTGCTGCAGGCATTCATCAAGGCTGTTCCCTTCAAAGGCCGTAATGGGTACGTCGTATTGCTTGGCATACTCCTCCAGTTCACGATAAGGGGCCAGCCGCCCGGTGAGTATATCCCGTGCGCCGATCAGGTAGATATCCTGCTCCTGCTCTGTATATTCCACTACGTGCTTGTCGTTCCACGAGATGTACTCAAAGATGAAGGTCATATCCGGATGCTCCCGCAGCATGCGTTGATGGCCTGCTGTCATCCAGCCCTCCGCTTCCTGCAGGCGGAAGGAAATGCTCTTGTCAATGCAGCCCGTGCCCGCAAGGAAAATCTGTCCGTCATACCAGCGTACCGATACCATGGACCCGTCCAGCTTGTTGGTGATTTCC
>CADATP010000011.1 GCA_902790935.1 uncultured Lachnospiraceae bacterium
CAACAACACTTTCAGTATTTCCGTCCTTAGTGCATAAAACGCTGTATTTTATGGTTTCACCTTTTCCTGCTTTTATAACAAGAAGCTGGGGGAGCTCATATACTCCGTCCTTTGTATCAATAACGGGAGCATCTACAAAATACATGGAATACTTTTCATTTACGGACTCATCGTCTATTTTCTTAAGAAGCTCGGCTATCTTATCATAGGCCTTTTCTGAGTCATAAAACTTTATAACAACATCAAGCGCAGCGGCCCTCTCGTCTTCGGAAAAATCGGGATTATCGTACATACCAAGGTATGTATCTACATACATTTCCTTATCGCCGCTTTCGTAATACGCGATACCGAGCTTTGTTAAAAACTCTTTGTTATCTCTGTTATCCGAAAGAAGGGATTCATACAGCATAATAGCCGTATCGTAATCAGCCCTCTCAAAAGCCTGGTCTGCCTTGTGCATCTTATAACCATCGGATGTAAAGAAAAGTATGGCAAGAACCGTTATGGCAAGGATTAGTAAAAAGCCTCCTGCGACGATGCCGTAATTAACAGGCTTGGGAAGCTTTAAAAGCTTACCGGTAACCGATGTATCTTCAGGACCCACTAAATGCGACTCCGAAGAGATATTTGATCCGTTGGTCCTTTTATCTGCAGTACTATCTATATTTACTTTTTTATCATCACTTTCATTTCCGGAAAAGACGCCTTTACTTAAATTGCTTACAGTCTTCTTGGCATCATCCAAAACGGGATCAAAATCCGGAACGATATGAATATCCCCCCCACAGGATTCGCAGTAAAGAGATCCCTCTTTAATCTCTGCTTTACAAAATGGACACTTCATTTAATATCTCCGGATGGATTATTTTTGTAGATCAACTGAAGTTAAGCAATTCTTCATAAGCATAGCTATAGTCATAGGACCAACGCCGCCGGGAACGGGAGTAATAGCCTCCGCTACAGGCTCTACGCTTTCAAAGTCTACGTCTCCGCAAAGCTTATTGTCTGCATCTCTGTGGATTCCGACATCAATGACAACCGCACCTTCCTTAACGTAAGAAGCATCGATCATCTTAGGCTTTCCTATAGCTACAACAAGAATATCCGCTCTCTTTGTTACGGCCTTAAGGTCTGCAGTCTTTGAATGAGTAACGGTAACTGTTCCGTTTTCCTTTAAAAGGAGCATAGCCATGGGTTTTCCGACGATATTGCTTCTTCCGATAACAACGCACTCTTTTCCGGCAATCTCATATCCGCTTCTTTTAATAAGCTCTATAACTCCGGCAGGTGTGCAGGATACAAAGCCTTTCTTTCCGATGGAAAGCGCGCCAACATTCATAGGATGGAATCCGTCTACATCCTTTAAAGGAGAGATTTCATCAAGGATCCTCTCTTCGTTTATATGTTTCGGAAGTGGAAGCTGAACAAGGATACCGTTGCAGTCCGTCCTATCGTTAAGCTCTCTTATAAGATCAAGAAGCTCTTCTTCCTTTGTACTTTCGGGAAGTTCGTAAGATAGAGAATTAATACCGCAGTATTCACATGCCTTTTTCTTGTTTTTAACATATACGCTTGAAGCTGGATCTGCGCCAACCTGTATAACAGCTAATGACACTGTAACTCCGCTTTCTTTAAGCTTTGAGACCGCTTCTTTAACTTCATCTTTTATCTGTGCGGAAATAGCCTTTCCATCAATAAGCTTTGCCATTTTAATGCTCCTTGTAATTTAAAGGTTTAGAAAAGTCCGGTAATAAGTCCGTCTTCGTTTACATCGATATTGTATGCAGCGGGATTCTTGGGAAGTCCGGGCATAGTCATAACAGCTCCGGTTAATACCACAACAAATCCTGCACCTGCAGATACGTAACATTCTCTGACAGACATATCAAATCCTTCGGGTCTTCCAAGTAATGAAGCATCGTCAGAAAGTGAATACTGATTCTTTGCCATGCAAACCGGAAGATTTCCAAATCCGAGTTCCGTAAGCTTTTCAAGCTGTTTTAATGCAGCGGGTGCAAAGCTTACGCTGCCCGCTCCGTAGATTTCTCTCGCAACGGTTTCAATCTTTTCCTTAAGAGGCATCTCATCAGGATAAAGAAGCTTAAAGTTACTCTTCTTTGTCTCAAGAGTTTCGAGAACCTTTTCGGCAAGCTCTATGCCGCCTTCTCCGCCCTTTTCCCAAACCTTTGAAAGAGCAAATTCGCATCCTCTTTCCTTACAGAAGTTCGAAACGAACTCAATTTCCTTTTCCGTATCGGATACAAAGGAATTTAAGGTTACAACGATAGGGACTCCGTACTTTTGGAGGTTCTCGATATGCTTTTCAAGGTTTACGATACCGGCTTTAAGAGCATCCAGATTCTCCTCGGAAAGCCTATCCTTCGGTACATATCCGTTATACTTAAGAGCTCTGATAGTAGCGACAAGTACAACAGCATCGGGCTGTAAATTAGCCTGTCTGCACTTGATATCAAAGAACTTTTCAGCTCCGAGATCGGCGCCGAAGCCTGCCTCTGTAATGCAGTAATCAGCCATCTTTAAAGCGGCCTTTGTAGCTCTTACCGAGTTACAGCCGTGAGCAATATTTGCAAAAGGTCCGCCGTGTACAAGAGCGGGTGTATGTTCAAGAGTCTGGATAAGATTGGGCTTAATGGCATCCTTTAATAAAGCTGCCATAGCGCCTACCGCACCGAGCTGACCCGCAGTAACGGTTCTACCTGCGGTATCGTATGCTACTACGATCTTTGAAAGCCTCTCCTTAAGATCTTTCATATTATTGGCAAGACAAAGGATTGCCATGATCTCGCTTGCAACGGTAATTACGAAATGATCTTCTCTGACATATCCGTCTGCCTTTGATCCGAGTCCTACAACAATATTTCTTAAGACTCTGTCATTCATATCAAGGCAGCGCTTCCAAACGATATTTCTCGTATCGATATTAAGCTGATTGCCCTGCTGAATATGGTTATCGAGTATAGCGGCCAAAAGATTGTTGGCTGAAGTAATTGCATGAAAATCTCCGGTAAAGTGAAGATTTAAATCCTCCATTGGAACAACCTGTGCGTAACCGCCTCCGGCAGCTCCTCCCTTTATACCAAAGCAGGGTCCGAGGGAAGGCTCTCTTAAGGCGATGATAGCCTTTTTCCCAAGCTTAGCGAAAGCCTGTCCGAGACCAACTGTTGTTGTAGTCTTACCTTCTCCAGCAGGTGTAGGGTTTATAGCGGTAACAAGGATCAGCTTGCCTTCCTTACCGGATTCGATCTTTTTAAGATAGTCCTCGGTAAGCTTTGCCTTATACTTTCCGTAAAGTTCAAGATCATCTTCGCTAACTCCGATACCGGCAGCTACCTCCGTGATTTTGTTCAGGCTGGCTGCCTGTGCAATTTCGATGTCAGATTTCATAATTCCTCCCAATATTTCCAATTCTTAAGAGAATTAGTAACAAGTATAATTGCATATCGTTTACGATATGCACGAGCGAGCGCAGGTCGCAATATGCGACATTTTCCTCTCTGCGCGAGTCTCATTTATTGAGGCATTCTTAGACTCGTTTACGAGTCTAGGAATGCCTCGAATTCTTCTATTGTCATAAGTATTTCTCTGGCTTTGGTACCCGACTCGGGACCTACAACACCCTCTTCCGAAAGGGAATCCATTATTCTTGCAGCTCTGTTAAAGCCGATCTTTAACATCCTCTGCAGATAACCGATGGAACATTTTCCGCTGTTTATTATGCATCTTCCGGCTTCGGCAAAGAGCTCGTCTCTTCCGTCTGATTCTTCCCCTCCGCCCGCTTTGTTTGATGCGCCTCCGGATCCTGCATTTTCAAGGTTATCGACAGTAATACCGGCTCTCTCGGCAAACTCGTTGTGAAGCCTTTGAGCCTTTAAGAAGTCTACAACGGCAGATACTTCTTCGTCGGATACGAATGCACCCTGAACTCTCTCTGGCTTGGGCTTGCCCTGCGGGTAAAAGAGCATATCTCCCTTTCCAAGAAGCTTCTCCGCTCCCACAGTATCGAGTATCGTTCTCGAGTCAACACCGCTTGATACCGCAAAAGCCATACGGCTGGGCATATTTGCCTTAATAAGACCTGTGATAACATCAACGGAGGGTCTCTGGGTTGCAACAACAAGATGTATTCCGCAGGCTCGTGCAAGCTGTGCCAGACGGCAGATAGCTTCCTCGACTTCCTTGCCGCAAACCATCATAAGGTCAGCCAGCTCGTCGATGATGATGACGATCTTAGGAAGCTTATAATGTGCAATTCCGTTAAGATTAGCTTCTTCGATCTCCCTTTCGCTCATAGACTTAACTTTATCGTTGTATCCCTTTAAGTCTCTAACGCCGAGATCCGCAAACTTTTTGTATCTCTCCTCCATCTCCTTAACGCCCCAGGCAAGAGCTGCCGCCGCCTTTTTGGGATCTGTAACAACGGGGAGCATCAGATGAGGGATTCCGTTGTAAACCGAAAGTTCTACTACCTTAGGATCAACCATTATGAGCTGAACATCTTCGGGAGACGACTTATAAATAAGGCTCATGATCAGGGTGTTGATACATACAGACTTACCGGAACCTGTAGCGCCCGCAATAAGTACATGAGGCATCTTTCCGATATCCGTTACAATAACATCTCCGCCGATATTTTTACCGACAGCAAAGGAAAGATTTGATTCGGCATTCTTAAATTCCTTGCTCTCAAGGAGCTCTCTTAAGGAAACCATCGAAGTCTCTTTATTGGGGACTTCTATTCCGACAGCGCTCTTTCCCGGGATAGGAGCTTCGATCCTTATATCCGCGGAAGCGAGAGAAAGCTTAATATCGTCCGAAAGACCGAGTATCTTTGAAACCTTTGTTCCGGGTTCAAGAGTCATCTCGTATCTTGTAACGGAAGGACCCTGAACAGCCTCCGTAATATCAACATTTACTCCGAAATTTCTTAAAGTTTCCTGGAGATTATATTTTGTATCTTCAAGCTCTCTTGCATTATTAAGCGCTTTATTCTTTGCAGGCTTTAAAAGACTGATAGGCGGGAATTCATAGGGCTTATCGCTATGATACTGTATAGTACCCGGAGTGGCAACGCCGGAATATGAACTCTTTGCTCCGGCAGATGAAGATAAAGCGCCGCTTCCGGAAGCTGTCCTTTCTCCGTCATGTGAACCCGCAGGAATCCTGGTAGCGGTAGCGTAAGCCCCCGCCATAGTCTTATCGCCGCTATTTGCAGCAGATTTCCATGCATTAACAGCAGCGCTGTCTTCTCCGTTATCAGATACAAAGCTTGCCTTGGGTTTACTTGCCTTAGGCTTTTGATACTCTGCTTCAGAGCCTGAGCTTTCGTAACTGTTTCTTTCGTAGGAGACAGACTGTTTCGAAGCGGCTTCTTCCTTACGGATCGCCTGTTCGTATGTTGAGAGAATATCTTCGTCTTTATTTTCCAAGATATCTTCATCATCGTTATAGTAATCTCCGCCCTCTTCGCTGCTGTTTCCTTCAAGAGCCGAGAACTGTTCCTTTACTTCCACACTGTGAGATGAACGGATTTCCTGTTTCTCGAAATTAAAGACAGGCCTTCCGTACATATCGACCATAGTCTCGCCGTTTTGGATCTTGTAGTTTAGGATCTGCTGTTCATAATCATCAGCACCGGCGCCCTGCTCTTCGTAATATCCGTTACCGGATCCGTTGTCGTAATAACCGTTGTCATTAGGTTTTTCGTAATAACCGTTATCATAGGTATTGTCATAGCCGTCGTTATAACCGCCTGCATTATTGTTATCATATCCGCCTTCGTAGTTTACATCGTAGGCAGGTCCCTGACTGCTATTCTTTTCAGGCTTATAATTGTCGTAAGCTATCTCATGTATCTCCTGCGAATGGTTTCCGCCGTAATGGATCCCATCACTTCCGGCAACCTGCAAAATAGAGTCATTCTCTCTTGCTTCGCGGTTTAATTTCTTTTCGTTTTCATGCTTCTCCTTAGAGGCAGCCATCTTTTCTTTAGAATCAGCTATCTTTGCCTTTAAGGATTCCCTCATATTGGGCTTATAGCCGGTATCAAGGTCAGGCTTTGCCGGCATCGGAGGCATTTCAACGTACGAGCCTTCTTCAAACAAAGGAGCTTCCGCATCTGGTCTTCTTAGTTTATCCCTTACATTTAAGGCTTTATCTCCGGGGGGATTGTTTACGCCATCTTTATCCACCAAAAGAGATCTGTTTTCCCTCGCAAGAAGTCTTTTGTCCCTAAGCTCTTCGCTGTAGTCCTTACCTCTCTGAGCAATCTCGATACTCTTGTTTTTGACAAGATTGATAAAAGACTTTTCGGTAATAAGTATGAGACAGATAAGGATTCCCAGGATCAAGAGGAGTACAAGTCCTACATTTCCGAGAAAACTCTTTATAAGATAAGCGATACTGCCCGAGATCAGTCCGCCTCCGCTTCTTCTGTCACGACAAAGCTTATAGAGCTCACCGAAATTGTATTTCTCCATACCTACAGCGGCTTTTGAAGCCATATCGCAGATAATCCCTATAAGGAAAAGCAGTCCGGTAGAAGCCCAAAGCTTCTTTAATGCATTTTTATTGTTTTTATTAGCTCTGTAAAAGAACAAACCTATAGCCGCAAAAATAGGCGTTACATAAGCGATAAGTCCAAATACACCGAAGAAGAATCCGCTTATGGCATCGCCAAAGGCCCCGATAAGATGAAAATTGCAGAGGAAAAAAAGTACCATCAGTGCTACAAACAAAATAGTACCGATCTCTACCTTCATCTCCCTTTCCTTCTCGTCTCGAAGTGCTTCTTCAACCGGAGTTCTTCCGGAAGGTCTCTGCGGAGAAGGTCTCTTTCTTTTATTATTATTTGCTGATGAAGCCATCAGTTATTGCCTCACATTCTTAAATATCATAATCGGCATTATCTGCCACGTAATAATCATAATCCACCTGACCGCGCTCTTTCTTTTTGGGAACGGGTAAGGGGTTTTCAAGAGGAGCTTGGCCCTCTCTTAAATCTTCTTCTATTTTTTCCTCTGTCTTAGTTTTATTCTCAGAAGATGTTTTAACTTCTGTTTCTTCCTTGATCCCGACAGCTTCCTTGGCTTCCTCAGCCTCAGATTCAGGTTCCTTATCAAGGTCCACTTCAGTAAGAGTATCCTTAACTTCTAAAGTAGCTTCCGTTTCAGGTACAGGTTCCTTGTAAGAGAGCATATCAAAAAGATTTCCGGCCATACCCGCAAAAAGAAGTATTGCCGCCATCTCGCATCCGCCGTTTATTCCGGAAAAGCCTAAGGAATCAAGTACGCAAAAACCTATAAGTATAAGAGCTACTGCCGTTCCCTGATCCTTCTTTCTCGAAGCGTATCCGGCTGCGATACCGGGTATAAGTAAAAGCGCTGCTATTGATAAACCGGCAAGGTCAGATGATGCAAAGATATGAACCTTATTTGCAAAAGGTCTGATGCCCGATACAAAGCTCAAAACCTCATTTAAAAAAGGGTTCCCCTTTAACATGGCCAAAACAAAAGCTTCAAAACCTATTCCGAGTATAGCCCCCGGTATTAACAGGGCGGCATTTACGAAAGATTTGTTTTTTGAACCAGGTTCTTCCACTTTATCCCTTACAAAAAGCATAGGGATAAAAAGTAAAAACGCTATAGCTGAAAAATCGGCAAATACTGCAAGTCCTATAAAGAATCCCGCTAAGATCGCGATCGGAGCTTTTGCTTTTCTACCCGGTAAGAGTAAGGATATAAACAAAAGCGCAAGCATATCAAAAACAAGGGATAAAAGTTCCGGTCCCTTGCTTAAGCCAAAGGTGCAAAAATACGGAGAAACGAAAGCAAAGCAAACAGATAGAAGCGCCGCAAAATTCCCCAGTATCTTACGCATTGCAAAAAACAGGCAAACTGAAAAAACTACAGTCAAAACGGTATTAAATATAATTACCGTTACAAAATCTCCACCGAATAAGGCGGATAAAGAATAAAAAATAGAATAATAGATTTCTTCAGAAACACTGCCTGAGATCTCAGGAGCAAACGAAGCGTTCTGAATCTGTCTTAATCTAAGGAATATGCCTGCTATAAGGCATACAAAAGCAAAGACAAAGGTTAAGATATTTAAAACCTTTGAATTTGCTTTGTTCTCCTTCTTAGCAGGCTTTTTTGTCTGTAAATAGAATCTTAATATTACAAGGCCCGATGAAATAAGGAAAATTGCTGCCGTAAAAAGCAGTCCCATTCCTTTGTCAAGAAAAAAGAATCTGGCTGTTTCGGTAAAAATAAGCGCACTAAAGGTAAGCACCGTAATGCCGTACAAAAACCAAACTATATTGCTGAATCTAGTTTTCCTTAGTCTCATCAGAAAGCACCTTTTCAATATTGTAGCGAGGTCTGTGCTTTACCTCAATGTAAACCTTTCCGATATACTGGCCAACAAGACCTATGGATATAAGCTGCATTCCGCCAATAAACCAGATAGAAAGCATAAGCGAGGTCCAACCGGGCTCAACATGTCCTAAGAAGAACTGAACAAGGGAGTAGATAGCTACCGCAAGAGCGATAAAGAGCATAACAACTCCGGCCCCTAAGATCATACTTATAGGTTTTATACTGAAAGATGAAATGCCGTTAAAAGCAAGTGCAAGCATCTTACTCAAAGGATATTTCGACTCGCCTGCGGCTCTTTCAAGTCTCTGATAATATACGCAATCCGTCTTGTAACCAAGAAGAGGAACGATACCTCTGATAAATAGGTTTGTCTCTCCGTACTGTGAGAACTGCTCAACGGCTCTTCTGCTCATAAGCCTGTAGTCCGCATGGTTATAAACGGTCTTAACTCCCATTCCCGCCATAAGCTTATAGAAAGCCTGTGCTGTGGTACGTTTAAAGAAAGTATCCGTCTTTCTTTCGCTTCTTACGCCGTATACGATATCGCAGCCGTCATGGAATTTATCTATCATCTCTTCGATGACCTTGACATCATCCTGTAAGTCTGCATCTATTGAAACGGTCACATCGCAAAGGTCTTTAGCGGTAATAAGTCCCGCGGTAAGCGCGTACTGATGTCCCACATTTCCGGCAAGCTTTACACCGAAAATCTGTGTGGGATATTTTTCATGTTCCTTCTCGATAAGTTCCCAGGTATTATCCTTACTGCCGTCATTTACAAAAAGGACAAAGCTGTCGGCAGATATCTTTCCTTTACTTACAAGATCGTCGAGAACCCCCCTGAGTACAGGTGCTGAAATAGGGAAAACTTCCTCTTCGTTATAACAAGGTACTACAATTCCTAATCTGTCCATAACCCCTCCGTATTATATAGGTTTATACGCAAATCCAGCACCATGCCGTTTTAGGTATGGTGCCGCATATATTACTCGTCCCAGTTGTGATATACAGCCTGAACATCATCGTCATCATCGAGAAGATCGAGAGTTCTCTGAAGGCTCTTTATCTGGTCCTCATCGGTAAGAGCAACGTAGTTCTGAGGTATCATTGTGATCTCTGCGCTGAGCATAGGAACCTTAGCTTCTTCAAGAGCTTTTCTTACCTGCTCGAGAACAGCTTCATCGGCCTCTGTAAGAACCTCGTAGCTGTCTTCCTCCGCTGCAAAATCTTCAGCTCCGGAGTCAAGAGCGAGCATCATAAGGTCATCCTCTTCCATATCGCACTCTTCTTTGTCGATGATGATCTGTCCCTTTTTATCAAACATATAAGATACGCATCCGGGAGTACCTACATTTCCGTTTCCCTTTGTAAAAGCGCTTCTTACGTTGGCAGCGGTACGATTCTTGTTATCGGTAAGAGCATCAACGATGATAGCGATTCCGCTGGGTCCGTATCCTTCGTATGTAACGTATTCGTAGTTAACTCCGCTTCCTTCGCCGGCAGCCTTCTTGATACCTCTCTCGATAGTATCGTTAGGCATGTTGTTTGCCTTAGCCTTTGCGATAACTGTAGCAAGCTTAAAGTTGTTGTTGGGATCGGGTCCGCCCTCTTTAACAGCTACTGCGATCTCACGTCCGATTATGGTAAAAATCTTACCCTTGGCAGCGTCGTTTTTCTCTTTTTTATGCTTGATATTGGCAAATTTTGAATGTCCTGACATAAAATCTAAAACCTCGTCTTTCTTTTAACACATATTACGAAAAATTATATCAAATAACAGCTAAATCATCAAGTTGTGACCTCGTACTCAGATACCCCGAGAACAGTCTCTCCGTCTATCTGAAGGGCGCAGGGTCTGTCAAATGCAACCTTGATCCTGTTTCCTGTATAGATGGATACAACCTTTTGGTTTTTAACATGCTCGCCCTTAAAAATATTAGGGAAAACAATAAGTGCTTTTAGGGCAGAACCTGTTTTATAGGTCATAACAGAAACCTTTTTGTCCTCAGCGAGCCTGTTCTGCTCCGGGCAGGCCATCATACCGCCGCCGTAGAATCTGCCTTTCATAGTAGGCACAAGCCAGGTTTTCTCGGCGATAAACTTTTTGTCATCAACCGTAACGGTAGCTGTTACAGGTTTAAAGTGGAAAAGAATTCCTTTGATCGCGATACCGGTGTAATTAACGGGCTTATCGGATTTTTCCTTTTGGATATCGCCAACCTCACAGCAATATCCGTCGATTCCGTATCCGATACCGTTTAAAAACTTAGCGGATACGCCGCCGATCGTAACGGTGGGAAGATTCTTGAAAAATCTGTTTACATCCTTGACGATTTCTCCCGCATCCACCCCAATATCACGTAAGAAATCATTGCCGGTTCCGCATGCAAAATAATCCAAAGGCTTTAAAAGAGTTTCTTCGCTAACATGATTAATGTAATAGTTTATAGTACCGTCGCCACCGCAAAGAACACATCTTACATCATCAGGAACGGATGAAAAATAAGATTCGTAATCCTCAATTAAAGTTGCGTCAACAAACTCAAGCTCTTCATCCTTAAGAATTTCCTTTATCTTTAAGGAGTCTTCCTTACCTCTTCCGTTATTTGCCTTACGGTTGTAGATAATCCTATACTTCATTAACCATACCTCCAAGTTTTATTTATACCTGAGCCTCAAGAACCTTCGAAGCTTCCTTGATAGCAGCTTCGATTCCGGCGGGATTCTTACCTCCGGCCTGAGCCATATTGGGTCTTCCTCCTCCGCCGCCTCCGACAAGGGCTGCGATGCCCTTAATAAGATTTCCGGCATGTGCTCCCTTCGAAACAGCTCCGTCTGTAGCCATAGCTACCATATTTACCTTGCCGTCGCAGTCTGAAAGAAGTACGATAACGCCTTCCCCGATCTTTGCCTTAAGCTGGTCTCCAAGATCTCTGAGCCCGTTCATATCAACTCCGGAAACGTTTGTAGCAAGAAGTTTTACCCCTTTAACTTCAATAACCTTGTCCATTACATCTCCGAGAGCCTCTTTAGCAGCCTTAGACTTAAGAGATTCATTTTCGCTCTTAAGCTCTTTGAGCTCTGCATTTAACTTCTCAAGTCTGTCAAGAAGTGTAGCGGGAGTAGCCTTTACAAGCTTTGCGGCCTCTTCAAGTTCTTTTTCAAGCTTTGCAAAATACTCATTTACATTAGTACCGGTAATAGCTTCGATTCTTCTTGTTCCGGCAGCAACGCCGCTCTCGGAAAGGATCTTAAAGCTTAAGATCTCTCCGGTAGAAGATACATGTGTACCTCCGCAAAGCTCCTTAGAGAAATCTCCCATAGAAACAACTCTTACGGATGAGCCGTATTTCTCGCCGAAAAGCGCGGTAGCGCCGCTTGCCTTGGCTTCTTCGATGCCCATAACCTGAGTTGAAACCTTGATATTTTCGGCGATCTTTTCGTTTACGATCTTTTCAACTTTTGCGATCTCCTCGGCAGTCATAGCCTGTCCGTGGGAGAAGTCAAATCTTGTTCTTGAAGGATCCTGGTAAGAACCGGCCTGGGCTACATGATCTCCGAGAACTTCGCGAAGAGCGCTCTGAAGAAGATGTGTAGCGGAATGGTTTCTGCAGGTCTTTGCTCTGTTTTCGGCATCAACATTAAGTGAAACGCTGTCCGAAACCTTGAAAGATCCGCTTACAACCTTACCGATATGTGCGGTCCTTCCGCCTGCAACATGGATGGTCTCTTCTACAACAAACTTTGAACCGTCCTTACCAAGAATCTCACCGATATCTCCTACCTGACCGCCCATAGTTCCGTAGAATGTGGTTCTGTCAGTGATAACAGATCCCTCTTCTCCTGCCTTTAACTCATCTGTAAGGCTGTCAGCACCTGCCATAGCAAGGATCTTGCCATCGCAGCAAAGCGCATCATATCCTAAGAATTCGCATTTGATACCTGCGTCAAGTCCGTCAAATACGCCTGTGCTGATGGAAAGATTTGCAGAGAAGTTCTGGTTACTTCTTGCCAGTTCCTTCTGCTGTTCCATAGCCTTCTTAAAGCCTTCCTCATCAACGGTAAGGCCTTCTTCCTCTGCCATCTCAAGAGTAACCTCAACAGGGAATCCGAAGGTGTCGTAAAGATAGAAAGCTTCCTTACCTTCAATCTGCTTGGAGCCTGATGCTTTCTTGGTATCAAGGATCTTCTTAAACTCCTTCATTCCGTTCTCAAGAGTACTTTCGAAACGATTAATCTCCTTCTTGAGCTCTCCGAGGATATAGTCCTTGTTCTTTACAAGGTTGGGATATCCCTCGCTGTAGATGTCATCGATATAGATGCTTGCTACCGAAAGGAGCTGCTCTGCGTTTAGACCTAAGCTTCTTCCGTGTCTTACAGCGCGGCGGATAAGTCTTCTTAAGATATATCCCGCTCCGGTATTGTCGGGAAGAAGTCTTGCTTCATCACCGATAAGCATAACGGATGTACGGAGGTGATCCGCAACGATTCTCATAGATCTTGTATTTTTGTCTTCAGCGTCGTACTTAAATCCGCTTAAAGACTCGATCTTTGCGATTACAGAAGAGAAAAGCTCGGTCTTATATACATCATCGATACCGTTAAGGAAAGCAAAGTTTCTCTCCAGTCCCCAACCGGTATCAACGTTCTTTTGCTTTAAGGGAGTAAGATGTCCGTCATGATGCTTTTCGTACTGCATAAATACATCATTACCGACCTCGGTGTATCTGCCGCAGTGGCATCCTGGCTTACAGTCAGGTCCGCAGGGTGCCTTTGTATCGTCGATAAAGAACATCTCGGAGTCAGGTCCGCAGGGTCCGTACTCGAGTCCCCACCAGTTGTCTTCAGCGGGAAGGAAGTAGATATTCTCCTTCTTAAATCCGGACTTTTCACGGTACATAGCGCCTTCTTCATCTCTGGGCGCATTTTCGTCTCCGGCAAAAACAGTTGCAGCAAGATGATCCGCATCAAATCCGAATACATCCGTAAGAAGCTCGAAGCTCCATTTGCATCTGTCTTCCTTAAAGTAATCTCCAAGGCTCCAGCTTCCCATCATCTCGAAGAAGGTAAGGTGGCTCTTGTCGCCTACGGAGTCAATATCATTTGTACGTACGCATCCCTGGATATTGCAAAGTCTTGTTCCCTTGGGGTGCTTCTCGCCGAGAAGATAAGGCATAAGGGGCTGCATTCCTGCTACGTTGAACATTACGCCTGTCGAACCGTCTGATACAAGAGATACCGCTCCGACGTCAACATGTCCGCGCTTCTTGTAGAAGTTAAGCCATGCATTTCTCAGCTCGTTGTAAGTAAACTTTTTCATTATGATTATGACCTTTCTGAATTAATCTTAAATCATATTTCAAGGGTCGAGCGCATGAATGGTGTTTTCCGAACTATTAAGCGAAGCACTTAGCAAGGCTTTCTTTGCGAAAATCGCGTTGTCGCCGTAATTGTTTGAGCAGCTCGCCATGATGAGGCGAGCGTCGCGAGTTAAAGGCGACCGATTTTGTACCAGCAAAGAAAACCGAGCTTAGTAGCGTAGCGACCTGTGAGGAAAATACCTTCATGTGATCGGCCCGTAAATCAGTTAAGTTTAGAAAGAAAACTTATCAGAGAAGAATGCGTCGAGATCGGCGATTGCGACTCTCTCCTGCTCCATGGAGTCACGGAAACGTACGGTTACCATGTTATCGGTCTCTGAATCAAAGTCATATGTGATGCAGAAAGGAGTTCCGATCTCATCCTGACGACGATATCTCTTTCCGATGTTTCCTCTGTCATCAAACTCGCAGTTGTACTTCTTTGAAAGCTGTGCATAAATCTTTTCAGCGCCCTCGTTAAGCTTCTTTGAAAGAGGAAGGATACCGATCTTTACAGGTGCAAGAGCGGGATGGAAATGAAGTACGGTTCTTGTATCGGGTCTGTCTTCGGTTCCGATCTCTTCCTCGTCGTAAGCAGCGCAAAGAAATGCAAGTACAACACGGTCTGCTCCGAGTGAAGGCTCGATTACATAAGGGATGTATCTTTCGTTTGTCTCGTCATCAAAGTAGCTTAAATCTTCCTTTGAAACGTTCTGGTGCTGAGTAAGGTCGTAATCTGTACGATCGGCGATTCCCCAGAGTTCACCCCATCCGAAGGGGAACATAAACTCGATATCTGTGGTGTGTCTTGAGTAGAATGCAAGCTCTGCGGGATCGTGGTCGCGAAGTCTCATCTCGTCTTCCTTGATGCCAAGGCTTAAGAGGAAATCACGGCAGAAGCCTCTCCAATACTCAAACCACTCATCATCGGTTCCGGGCTTGCAGAAGAACTCAAGCTCCATCTGCTCGAACTCTCTTGTACGGAAAGTGAAGTTTCCGGGAGTGATCTCGTTTCTGAAGGACTTACCGATCTGGCCGATTCCGAAGGGAACCTTCTTACGGGAAGTACGCTGTACATTCTTAAAGTTTACAAATATACCCTGAGCGGTCTCGGGGCGAAGATAAACGGTATTCTTAGCGTCCTCGGTAACGCCCTGGAAGGTCTTAAACATAAGGTTAAACTGTCTGATATCAGTGAAATTATGCTTTCCGCAGGTAGGGCAGGGAACTGAATTCTCTTTGATGAAGTTCATCATCTGCTCCTGAGTCCAGCCGTCTACGCTGCTATCAAGAGTAATGCCTTTCTCAGCGGCAAAATCTTCGATAAGCTTGTCTGCACGGAATCTCTCGTGACATTCCTTACAATCCATAAGAGGGTCTGAAAAGCTTCCGAGGTGTCCGGATGCGATCCATGTCTGAGGATTCATAAGGATAGCGCAGTCTACGCCGACATTATAAGGGTTTTCCTGGACAAATTTCTGCCACCAGGCTCGCTTTACATTGTTCTTGAGCTCAACGCCCAGATTTCCGTAATCCCATGTATTTGCAAGGCCTCCGTAGATCTCTGAACCGGGATAAACAAAGCCTCTCGCCTTTGCCAGACTAACAATCTTGTCCATTGTTTTTTCCATAATTAACTCCTCCTACACGCTTTTAAGCGGTTGTATAAAGCATAATATAACTGATTAATTATACTGTTTCACACTCTAAAAATCAACTGTTTTGACTAATTCTTACCAATCCGAATCCCAGTCCGATCCTCCCCAGTCGGAGTCCCATCCGGAATCCCAATCCGAGTCCCAGTCAGAGTCCCAGCTTGAATCGGAATCAGACCCCCAGCTCCAGCCGTCATCGTCATCGTCATCATCATCCCAAAAGCTCCAGGAATTACCTGAATCCTCATAATCCGTACTGTAGCCGGATGAAAAGACGTTGAAAATATTGGGAACTACTCTGTAGCATGCGCATCCTCTGGTAAGGAACAACAAAACGCATATAATAATAGCTATAGTTATAATCTTTTCAACAAATTTGTTAGGCTTTTTCCCACCTGAAGATCCCTGCGCCGAGGTATTACTCCCGGGAGCCTGTGAAGAAGACTTTATCTTTTTGTCATTTTCAAATGACTTGTAATTGCTGATCTCTTCTTTTAGCTTCTGATATATTTCATTAACGGCGTAGGCCTCGTCTTTTCCCTGATATCTGACAGCTCTCGATCCGTCGCTTTTATTTTTATATACGACAAATTCGCCAAGTTCTTCGTCTTTATAAATACCGAAGGCCTTGGGTTCTTTATAGTCCTCACCGATAAAGAACCTAAGGTTCTCGGCGGGGATGCCGTGCTTTTTAACATATTCTTTCAGGCCTTCAATCGTTGTAGGAACGCCCGAGCCCGTTCGTATTATTCCGTCGTTCGGCGCGTTACAAAAGGGGCAAACTTCTTCTTTGTCCGAAAAATAGTTGCCGCAATACTCACATTTAATCTGCATTAACTCTCTCCATTTAACTCTAAAATCTCTAAGCTTTTGAATCTATGATTCATATAACGGTTACAGTATAGTTTTGAAACCTCCTTTATCTCGTCAAGTACATTTTCCGTCAAGTTAAAAGAATATAAGGATTCCACGGGACTTGTCCTTATAAATTCAAGGGTATAAAGGGCGGAATCGCTAAGGCGCATCTCTTCCGGCGCCCCGGGGAACTCTCCGTTTATAACAATGGCTTTCAATTCAAAAACTGCTCTTACAAGAGGATTTGGAAGACTTTCCTTTGTAAGTGCTCTTAGGGACTGGTAAAAAAGCTTCATCATTTCCCGCTCGTCATTGTTTTCTCTGCAGTAATAGTCTGTAATCTCTGCAAAGTAGGAAGCGTAAAAGGAAGCATCAAGGTCTGCCCGAAACTCCTCGAAAAAATTTTTTATATCAGCTTCCGCTATAGTATAAGCATCCCGCCCTTCGTAAAGCTTAAAGCTTCCGAAGCAAAAAGGGCAAGTAGTTCCGGAAAATCTTGAATTTGGCTTTCTTGCACCTCTCGCAAAAGCAGAAATCTTGCCTCTTGAATTTGTAAGTATGGTAACTCTTCGGTCGCTCTCGCCCACAGGGGACTGTTTTATGACAATCCCGGTCACCACAATAAAGTCCTGCATAGGGTCATCCTTTATATACCGCAAAAACAGGCGCATTTTCGCACCTGTTTTCGGCTTTTATTATTTCTTTTCATCATCTCTGTAGCCAAAGTTTTTAAGAAGAAGATCAGAATCTCTCCAGTCTTTTTTAACCTTGACCCAGAGTCTTAAATTGACCTGCGACTCAAGCATAGCTTCAATCTCCGGGCGAGCCTTTGAACCTATTTGCTTTAACATCGCTCCGCCTTTACCGATGATTATTCCTTTATGAGACTCTCTCTCGCAGTAGATAGTCGCGTCAACGTCGTATATACCGCCGCGGTCCTTCATCTGCTCTATCGTAACGGCGATTCCGTGGGGAATCTCGTCGGACAAAAGCCTTAAAGCTTTTTCTCTTATAAGCTCAGCGGCTATCTGTCTTATAGGCTGGTCTGTGACCGTATCCTCATCGTAGAACATCTCACCGTAGGGAAGATACTTAAAAAGCTGCTCTAATAAAGTATCAAGATTATCTCCCTTCATAGCCGAAACCGGAACAACCTCCGTAAAATCAAGCTCCTTGCGGTAGGTGTCGATAAAAGGAAGAAGCTGCTCTCTTTTTACAGTGTCTATCTTGTTGATCACAAGAAAAACAGGGCACTTTGTCTTTTTCAGCTGTTCGATGATATGCCTTTCGCCGGCGCCGATATAATCCGTGGGCTCAACAAGCCACACGGCTATATCAACTTCATTTAAAGTCTTAACCGCTACTCCCACCATATAGTCGCCAAGCTTAGTCTTTGATTTATGGATTCCGGGGGTATCGAGAAAAACAATCTGTCCTCTGTCATCGGTATAAACGGTCTGTATTTTGTTTCTTGTGGTCTGGGGCTTGTTGCTTGTAATAGCGATCTTTTGACCGATAAGGTGGTTCATCAAGGTTGATTTTCCGACATTCGGTCTTCCTATAAGGGCAACAAACCCCGACTTTGTAGTATTACTCATTCTTTTTTCCTTTAAGGATTATTTTTTGTCCTGCGCAGGAGCCTCTGCCGGAGCAGGTGCAGGTGCTGCATTAGGCTGAGCAGGTGCACTCTGAGACTGAGCGGGCGCAATATTTTGAGCGTAAACAGGAGGCTGTGCGGCTTTCTTTAAAGCTTCCTCTTCTCTGCGCTTTCTGGCCTTTCTGATGTTAAATCTGACGATTGCTCTGATTGCCATAGCAATACCGAAGATAATACCGCCCCAGATAAGAAGATGAGGAAGGGCCGCGATAAACCAGATAATAAAGTCCTGGATTCCTTCGCCAAGATTTCTGATGCTTCTTGTAAACTTACTTGAAAGTCTGTCCCAGAATGTCTCAGGGTCGGGCTCTGTGTAGGTAAGCTCCTTAACCTCGCTTATAGCCATAGTGATTGTACTGTAGGTTACCTTATTGTCGTAGGTACGAAGCTGGCTTTCCATGCTCTGGAGCTGATATCTGATATCCGTAAGCTTATCTTCGATAGTTAAGATATCGTACATCTCCGTAGCCTGTTTCATAAGCTCAAGAAGCCTTTCCTCTTCAGTCTCAAGGGCCTTTTTATGGCTTTCAAGATCGACGTAAGCAAGGGTGATGTCCTGAACGTTTTCGTTCTTGCTCTTAACATTGCAAAGAGAGGAAATGCTCTCTAAGAAAGCATCAAGGTTCTCTCTCGGAATACGGATGGTGTAGCTAGCGTTACGGCTGTCCGTAGCTTTGTAATTACCATAGTAATCGTATCTGCTTCCGTTCCAGGTATTCTGGCTTTCAACGTATCCGTCCAGCTCGTAAACCTTGGTATCTATTGCCGAGATAAGTGCATCAAATTCCTTTGTCTCAACATCGATATCAACGGTCTTGATAAGCTTTCGGTTGTTATCAACCTTTTTCTTGTCCGATACAGACGCTGAATCCGATACGGTTTCGGCAGGCGCCCCGGTTACCGATCCGCTTGAAGTTCCAAAATCGGCTACCGCCTCTTCGCTCATTTCGTAATCATAGTTGTAATCGTAATCATCATAATACTCCGAAGGCGAATAGGCAGCAGTTGCTGCTGAATCGCTGTTCGAATAGAACGATTTTCCGACACTTCCGCCACCGCAGCCGCCGATCAAAAGCGCTCCGGTAAGCACTACTCCAAGAACTGATAAAACCTTTTTTTTCATAATTTTTCCTCCCTTGATTAACTTAAAACAAGTTAACTACTCTTAAAACAGGTTTTCAATCTTGTCAAACAACTCTTTTTCCTCTTTTATCTTAGCGGCGCTTCCGATTACAACCAGCTTGTTCTGAGAAAGGAAAGATCTCAGATGCTTAGCTGTGTTTCTGATATCCTCTACGCTGCAATTAAGAGCTTCAAGTCTGGATTTATTAAGCTTTTCTTCCGTCATACCGTTTAGGTATGCTCCGAAGGAACGCACGCCCTTTCCGGAGGCGGTAAGAGGTGAATCGAGTTCACCGAAAGTACCGATAATGTACTTTGTCATAGTTCTTTCGTCAACATCAAATTTCTCCATTGCTTCGGGAGCTTCCTCGTAAACCTTGATGCTTCTGGAAAGATTGGGATCTCTGTAGGATGAAAAGAAGCTGTCACCGCCTCTCTTGAATCCGCTTGAGCAGCCGTATGCTCCGCCCTTAACTCTGATGTTTTCCCAAAGATAATTATATCCCATGATGGTCTTAAGTACGGCAAGTGCTCCTGTATACTCAAGTCCGTCCTTTTTAAAGTTTCCGCTTCTGCAAACGTACTGAACCTGTCCGGAAGTCATAAAGCCTTCGTTTTCCTTTATCAGCTCCGGAACAAAGTTTTCTTTTCTTACTTCATCCTTAAAGAGACAGTTTTTAAGGTCTGATATGCTCTCTCTGATACCCTGGGCGCCCGCTTCGTCCTCGGAAGTAAGATCGACGAAAAAGTTTTCCGGCCTTAGGGCGATGTGTATAAACTCTTTAAGCTTTGCGGAAATCTCCTCCTTCTTTGAATCAAAATTATCGGTAAGGTCTGCTAAGAATCTGTAAAACTCTATACCACCGGTCATATCCATGACTCTTCCGGTCTTATTAAGTCCGGCGGCAGCTCTCTGTGCGGCATACGCATTTCCCGAAGACATCATAGACGACTGCATCTGTGACTTAGTCTCGTTAAGGATTTCAAGGATTCTTGTGCTGTCGTCAAGATTAGATTCAAAAAGGATCTCTTTAACGATCTTTAAAACATCAGCGGCATTCTCATACAGATATTTAACTCTGACAAGGAAGTTAAACTTATATTCGTCGTAATTATCAACATTTCCGTATACTTCTTTAGAGAAGCTGCATCCGCCGGCGACGAGATCAAGCTCGTTATTGAGTTCAGCGTATTTATGCTCCTTGGTATCTATCTGACCGAGGATATTTGAGATAAGGGCCGCATAAGGATAAAGATCTCCCGGGAGGTCCTTTAGGTCAAAGGCAAGAGTAAGATAAGAAATACCTGTAGTTCTGTAATTATGAAGAAGGGCTTTTACCCCTGCGATTTCGGTAAGCTTATTGTCGTAGGGAAGCGCCTCTTTTTTAATGTCATCTCTCGAAATAAGAGGAATAGTGGCAAGCGCCTCCGGTGAATCAACCTGCTCCTGGAAAGCACGAAGCTTTTCAAAATCAGCCTTGATCTTGTCTATTTCCTCTGCTGATAAAGATGCCTGATACCCCGCAAGCTTATCCGCAAGCTCAGCAGCCTTTTTCTCGGCGAGTCCAAGCTCGGGCTCTAAAGTTATAAATGTAGAATATGTATTGTCGATGAAAATAGTCTTAAGGAGCTTCTCAAAGTAATCGGTTTGTACATACTCCTTCATTTTCTTATACATATCGAGGCATTCGATATGTATAAAAGGCTTATCATCATCGTAAAGCCAGGAGTCCAATGCCTGAAGTCCGTACATAAGTCCCTTGGGGAATCTTCCGAAATCCGCCTCCCTGAAAGAAAACTCCTGCTTAACGATTGCAGCCATAAGAGCCTTTTTATCAAAGCCTTCTTTAACGATTCTTTCAATTACTTCGTTTACTGTATCTGTAAATTCCTTTTCACGTCTAAGGTCTGTTCCCTTAGCTACGATGGAGAAGTATGGCTGTTTAATGCCGGTTTCGAGAAGGCTGTAAACCTCGTCTCCTAGTCCCTTCTCAACAATAGCCTGCTTTAAAGGCGCACCGGGCGCGCTGATAAGAGCCGAATCTATTACGGACAAGGCCATATAAAGCTCTCTGTCTGTAGATTTACCGTAGCAATAGTTAAGGGACATGTATGTATTGTCCTTAGCATCCTCGCCCTCGGCAAGAGAACACTTAAAGTTCGAAGATAATCTCTTTTCAAAAGGCTTTTGATCCTTAATCGCAGAATCTACTTCTCTGTAATCAAACTTAGAAAGGTATGCCTTGTCGATATAATCGAGTTTCTCGACCATATCCATATCACCGTAGAGATAAATATAGCTGTTTGAAGGATGATAGTAAGCCCTGTGGAAATCAAGGAACTGTTCGTAAGTAAGATCCGGGATGTAATCAGGATCTCCGCCCGACTCTACTCCGTAAGTCGTATCCGGGAAGAGCGAATTAAAAATCTGTCTTGATAAAACATCCTCTGCTGATGAGAAAGCGCCCTTCATCTCGTTATAAACTACACCGTTTATAAAGAGCTTACCCTCATCGTCAAATTCATAATGCCAGCCTTCCTGGCGGAAAATAGCTTCATTGGTATATGTATTGGGATAAAAAACCGCATCAAGATAAACATGCATAAGATTCTGGAAATCAGCATCGTTACAGCTTGCAATCGGATAAACGGTCTTATCGGGATAAGTCATTGCATTAAGGAATGTATTGAGCGAACCTTTGGCAAGTTCGACAAAGGGATCCTTTACAGGAAACTCCTTTGATCCGCAAAGCACGGAATGCTCGGTGATATGCGCAACACCTGTTGAGTCTGTAGGAGGTGTTCTGAATCCGATGTAAAAAACCTTATTGTCATCATCGTTGGAAAGAAGGGCTATTCTGGCACCGGTCTTTTTATGTCTAAGCCTGACTGCTCTGCTGGCGATGTCTTTTAATTCCTTGTCCTCAAGTATTTCGTAGCTGGTTAAATCTTCTAGTTTCATTAAAAGTCTCCGTTCCGTGTAAAAAAATAAGAGGCGTTTACACACCTCTTAATTATAATTAAAATCGCTGTTTTTGTAAATATTCAAGCCGTAGGTTAAACCGTAAGTAGCGCCAATTTGTTAACTCTCAGTTCCTGGATCACAAGCCCTACGCTTTCTTTTTCGTCTTTAGTCATGGAAACAAGATCCGGTATACTCATAAACTCAGTAACGTACTCCTTTTTCTTCTTCCCGAAGAAAGACTTCTCTTTAATGATATTTACCCTGACCTTAGCGCGCATCTGCTTCAAAACCTGCACTCTAAAATCTTCGGGCTGCATATAGTAAAGAATCGTTTCAAGCGAGTCATCGCCGTCAGAGCCGTTTTTCAGGCTTTCGACACAGACCTTTCGGAACTTAAAAAGAATATCTTCATTCTCGGCAATCTCATTTATCGTGTATTTAGCACCCAAATACAGATTCCCTGTATCCTGCATGCAGTATTTATAATCTTCATAAACTGTCTTGTTCATATTTTCGCCCTTATTCAATACCCTTTAATTCATCGGGTATCTCTATGGAATCGATCTTAAATCCGCTGATCCTTATGGCATCAACCACTGCTTTTCTTGAAAGATGCTCTTCCTCACAAAGCTCTTCTACCGTAACCTTTCTTGCATACTCTTTTGAAAGCTTATCCGCCTTTTCAAAGATTTCATTTACTCTCTTTAAAGCTTTATCATTTACCTGGGCCGAATCGTTGTTTTCCTTTATCAGCTCCTCCATAGCATCCATAACATATTTTACGATCATACCTTCGCAATCCTCAGGCTTTTCCTGAGAATCAAGCATCGTAACAGCTGCAGCGAGAGCTACGTTTCCTTCCCCGATAAGATCCTCTATAAGTACCCCTTGGTTATTGTATATCTTTGAAATCTGTACAACGTCCTTAAGGTACATTTCAGTCAGTTTACTCTGCGCCTCTTTTTCTCCCGCCATAGCCTGTATGGTATAAGCCTTCTTTTCTCCGTCCGAATACTCCGGAAGAAGCTCAAGCTCATCAAGGTACATCTGAAGGAAATTCATATCCTCCGGGGTAAACTCTTCCTCTTCGGGAGCCTCGCCGCCTACCTTTATCTTTTGAGCGGCGAGATAATCTTTTACCATCTTGAGCCTGTCGTCATCAAGCCCAATTTCTGTAAAAGCTTCGCTCAAAGCCTCGTCCGTAATATAGTTTCCGTTTTCTCTTGCATTTCTTTTAACAGATTCAAGTATCTGGCCGAATCTAACTTCTTTGTCCATTTCAAACCTCTAATCTACCAATGGTTATTTTTTGTGTGTATGTGTAAACAGATGCTCCTGGCAGTACTCGTAATTGCCGTTACATTTACTGCAATATCTGAACTCAAGGCTGGGGTTTGATTCATCTGTCTGTCCGCATATCGAACATTTATGCTTATAAGTAACTCCGGCTTGCATCTTCGGAGTACGGGCTTTCTTTTCGTACTGCGCCCTTCTGATCTTAGCTTTGATGGAGAAGCGCCTAATATTTACAAGATAGAATATAAGTATGTTTATAAGGGCAGCGCCTACGGCAAACCTTGTAAGAGTTCCTCCCATAACAAACATATATCCCATATAAACCAGATCTATGATACCGAGCCATTTCATCTTCATAGGGATAAAGAACATGAACCTTACCATATTATTGGGATAAGTCATAGCAAAACCAAGGTATATGCTCATATTGATGTAGTACGTGCTGAAGGCTCCCCAAATTGCGGGAGTCATAGCTTCATCAATGTATTTTAGCGCCTCCCAGCCATCCATCTGGCTATTTAATCTCAAATACAGAAATCCCATTGATATAAAAGCAGTAATCACGGTAATAAACACTCCGCCGAAAATATATACATTAAAGCGGAAAGTCCCCCAGGTCTTTTCAAGGACCATACCGATAGAAAGACAGCACCACATCATAAGGAGAATAAATAAGATATTTGACTCATAAGGCGGAACAATAAGCCATGTAAACACTCTCCAAACCTGTCCCTGTACGATCTTTACGGGATCTAGATAAAGAAAAGAGAGAAAATCAGTTCCCCTGAACTTGTCAACGAACTGTATGATATATCCGAGGGCATACCCTATGATAAGCGCAAGTGTAAGATTCGGAATAGCGTATTTACCGAACTTTCTTTCAAGTTTATCCATCAAAAAACCATCCTTTTTAAATTAATCAAGTAAGATAAAGTTTACCATATTTTAGGAACATTTGCTTATTTTGTAAGGTAAATTAATAAAAATTTATGATATAATACGTGGGTAGGACTTTAGTAGCCGTACCCCAACCGGAGATAATTATGAAAAACAGGTTAAACGATCTGTCTTTGTTTCTTTTATTTTGGGCTTCACTATTTTATTTAGAATCCGTCACCATAATTTCACTTAATCCCTCGCTGCAATCTATAAATCTGCAGTTTTTTATTTATGCTTTTCTTTTTGCTGCTCCCTTTGCTTTTATCCCCTATATCATCTCTTCGGTTTTCAAAAGAAAGAACGCAAGATTTGTTATACTGCTGATCTTTTTAATCTTCTATACTTTGATCTTTGCTACCGAGCTGTTTTCAAAAGCTTTTTTCAGGACGTATATGTCCATTGAATCCATTCTTTACGGCGGAAAGGGAATCTTTACGGACTTTGCCCTCGAAACTTTGCAGTTTGTCGGAAAAAGATTCTACCTTGTTCTTCTGCTTTTACTTCCCCTTGCCGGTTTTATTCTTTTGAAAGTATTTAAAAAGATTCTGACAGGCTCTCCTTACGCATATTCAAGGCTTCTGTCCTTAGGGTTATGCCTTTTTTGCTTTTTCGCTGCTATTTGCCTTGTTTACTTTGACGAGGGCACAAAAATTCTCTATACGGAGAACTACGATTTTGACACATCCGCGGAAAGCTTCGGTATTTCCACCGCATTCAGGCTTGATGCGAAAAATATTATATTTGGAGATAAAGGAAATGACTCTTTTGAAGTTATCGCTGACGAAAGTTTAAATACTGATAAAGAAGCAGGAAACGACTTTCTTTCTTCCGGCATTGCAAAAACAGAAAACACAGATAATTCAGAAAGCATTGAAACTAATGGTGATACAAAAAATTCCGAGCAGATAGAATACGGCGACAATACCTGGGATATTTCCGATTCCGTTATAGAGATTAAAGAAATCGAAAATCTTTCGGAAGCTGAGCCCGAGGAAATAGTATACGGAAAGCACGATTGCGGCATCGACTTTTCTGTCCTTGCCGAGAACGAAACTGACTCTGCTTTTAAATCGATTGATAATTATATCGCCTCTCTTGAGCCTTCTTCCGAGAATGAATATACCGGAATCTTCAAAGGAAAAAATCTGATATTCATATCAGCGGAAGCCTTCAGCGCTGAAGTTATTGACGAAGAGCTCACTCCCGCCCTTTACAGGCTTGCCACAAAGGGAATAAACTTTACAAACTATTATCAGCCCGTCTGGGGTGGAAGTACATCCACCGGCGAATATTCAAATCTGACCGGACTTATCCCTGCCTGGGGCGTCGCAAGTATGAAAAAGACCGCGGATAAAAATATGTATTATACAATGGGAAATTTCCTGCGAAGAGAAGGATACTTTTCAAGAGCTTTTCACGGACACGATTACAAATACTACGGCCGCGACCTGACTCACGAAAATATAGGATATGATCTATATCTCGGCAGAGGAAACGGACTTGAGGATTTTATAAAGAATCAGTGGCCCGAAAGCGATCTCGAAACTGTACATGCCACAATAGATATGTATATTGACGAGTCTCCTTTTTCCGTATACTACATGTCAATCAGCGGCCATACCTACTATAACTGGCGCGGTAATGCCATGAGCTACAAAAACAAGGATAAAGTAAAGAACCTTAACGTGCCGGATCCGATAAAGTGCTATATTGCCTGCAATCTTGAATTCGAATACTCCATGGAATATATGCTGTCCTGCCTTGAAGAAAAAGGACTGATGGACGATACCGTTATCGTTATAGCCAACGATCACTACCCCTTTGGCCTCGAAAGCGAATCAAGCATGGCGTACAAAAATGCTTTAGGCGACCTGTATGGCTATGATTACACAACTCCCTGGGAAAGAGACCATAACAGGCTTATAATCTGGTGCGGATCTTTGGAAAAAGAGGAGCCTATTGTAGTTGACGAGCCTGTTTACAGCCTCGATATAGTCCCTACTCTGGCCAATCTTTTCGGCATGGACTTCGATTCCAGACTCTACGTAGGAAGAGATGTATTCTCTGATGCCGAACCTTTGGTTATCTGGGCCAATTATAACTGGATGACTGATAAAGCCTGTCAAACAGGCGGTAAAACCACAGTTTTTGAAGGATATGAAGATGAAGTTGATTCTGCTTATATAAAGCGGATAAGCTCAGCTGTTGCCAATAAATTCAATTTTTCAAAAAAAGTCATAGAAAATGATTATTATGATCATCTTTTTGCAGGTACAGAACAATAAAGTTTATACTCTCTTAATTTGCAAAAATAGCTCCTTACAGTTATAATTAATGTTTGACTGACATCGGGGGATTATCAAAAGATCAAACATTTCAGGAGTTAACATGGACTTAAATTCAAAATCCGCAAGACTTGGTATCGATATCGGATCAACTACAGTCAAAATCGCGGTTTTAGATGATGATAATAATATTCTCTTCTCAGATTACAGAAGACACCACGCTAATATAAAAGAGACCTTAAAAGATCTCATTTCGCTTGCGCTTTCTAAGCTCGGAAATATTACTGTATTCCCTGTGATCACAGGTTCCGGCGGTCTTAATATCGCAAAGCATTTAGGAGTACCCTTTACCCAGGAAGTAATTGCTGTTGCTACTTCTCTTCAGACTCTCGCTCCCAAGACAGATGTCGCAATAGAGCTCGGAGGCGAAGACGCAAAGATTATCTACTTTGAGGACGGTAATGTAGAACAGCGCATGAACGGTATCTGCGCGGGCGGTACCGGCTCTTTTATTGACCAGATGGCATCCCTGCTTCAGACCGATGCCACCGGGCTTAATGAGTATGCCAAAAACTATAAATCCCTTTATACAATAGCTGCAAGATGCGGCGTTTTCGCAAAAACCGATATTCAGCCCCTTATTAATGAAGGCGCTACCAGCGAAGACCTTGCTGCATCAATATTCCAGGCTGTTGTTAACCAGACAATCTCGGGTCTTGCCTGCGGAAAACCCATCAGGGGACATGTTGCTTTCTTAGGCGGTCCTTTACATTTCTTAGACCAGCTAAAGGCTGCATTCATAAGAACATTAAAACTTGATGACGAGCATATTATTGACGCAGATAACTCTCATCTTTTTGCTGCTATTGGTTCCGCATTAAACTACGATAAAAATGTTTCTTTCCTTTTAGAGGATATGGCCGGTAAATTATCCGGCGATCTTAAGATGGAATTCGAAGTCGAGCGTATGGAACCTCTCTTTGCATCCAAAGAAGAGTTCGCTGCCTTTGAAGAGAGACATTCAAAAGCTAAAGTAACCAAAGGTGATTTAGCTTCATATAAAGGAAATGCATTTTTAGGAATTGATGCCGGTTCTACGACTACCAAGATTGCCCTTGTCGGAGAAAACGGTGAGCTTTTGTACTCCTTCTATTCCGGAAACAACGGCTCTCCTTTAAAGACCGCTATCGGAGCCATAGCTGATATTAAGCAAAAGCTTCCTTCGGACGTAAAGATTGTTCGTTCATGTTCAACCGGATACGGAGAAGCTCTTCTTAAGTCTGCATTTATGCTTGATGACGGAGAAGTCGAAACCATCGCACACTACAAAGCCGCTGCTTTCTTCGATCCCGAGGTGGATTGTATCCTTGATATCGGCGGTCAGGATATGAAGTGCATCAAGATAAAGAACAAGACCGTTGAATCCGTTCAGCTTAATGAAGCCTGCTCATCAGGATGCGGTTCATTTATCGAGACCTTTGCAAAATCTCTCGATTTTTCCGTAAAGGACTTTGCGACCGAGGCCCTTTTTGCGCCTCATCCCATCGACCTCGGTACAAGATGTACCGTATTTATGAACTCAAAGGTTAAGCAGGCACAAAAAGAAGGCGCTTCAGTCGCAGATATTTCTGCAGGTCTTGCTTACTCTGTTATTAAAAATGCTTTATTTAAAGTTATCAAGGTTTCAAATGCCTCGGAACTCGGCGACAACATCGTTGTTCAAGGTGGAACCTTCTACAACAATGCTGTTCTTCGTTCTCTTGAAAAGATAGCTGACTGTGAAGTTATCCGTCCCGACATTGCAGGTATCATGGGTGCTTTCGGATGCGCGCTTATAGCAAGAGAAAGATTTGAAGAAGGCTATGAAACCACAATGCTTTCTTTGGATGATATTATTGGTCTTGAGTACGAAACAAGCATGACTAAATGCCGCGGATGTACCAACTCCTGCCGCCTTACGATCAACAGATTCTCCGGCGGAAGACAGTTTATCTCCGGCAACAGATGTGAACGCGGAATCGGCGGAAAGAAAAACGCCGGTAATGTTCCCAATCTCTACGAATACAAGATGAAGAGACTTTTTGATTATGAGCCTCTCTCGGAAGCCGAGGCAAAGCGCGGAACAGTAGGTATTCCCAAGGTTCTTAACATGTACGAGGACTATCCTTTCTGGGCTACCTTCTTTAAAAAGCTTGGCTACCGCATAATCCTCTCTCCTTCCTCTACGAGAAAGGTTTACGAGATGGGTATCGAATCCATCCCCTCCGAGTCCCTTTGCTACCCCGCAAAGATTGCCCACGGACATGTTACCTGGCTCCTTGATAAAAACGTAGACTTTATCTTCTATCCCTCGATTTTCTACGAAAGAAAGGAAGATCAGGATACGGCAAACAGCTACAACTGCCCTATAGTCGCTTCAAACTCGGAAAACATAAAGAATAACCTTGAAGCTATTACCGAAGGAAAAGTGCGTTTCCGCAATCCTTTTATGTCCTTTAAATCCGAAAAGACCATTTATCAGGTTCTTTCAAAGGAATTTAAAGAGATTCCTTCCGGCGAATTAAAAGAAGCTATCCATGCAGCCTGGGAAGAACTCGCCGCCTGTAGACAGGATATTAGAAACAAGGGAGAAGAAACCCTTAAATACCTCGAAGAAACCGGTAAACACGGTATCGTTCTTGCGGGCCGCCCCTATCATATAGACCCCGAGATCAACCACGGTATCCCTGAGATGATCAATTCATACGATATAGCTGTACTTAGCGAGGACTCTATTGCTCACCTTGCAAAGCCTGACAGACCACTTATCGTTTCAGACCAGTGGACCTATCATGCAAGACTATACGCGGCAGCAAGCTATATCAGGACCCGCGATGACCTTGATATGATACAGCTAAACTCCTTCGGATGCGGTCTTGACGCCGTTACCTCCGACCAGGTTAACGATATTTTATCCTGCTCAAACAAGATCTATACATGCTTAAAGATCGACGAGGTAAATAACCTCGGCGCTGCAAGGATCCGAGTACGTTCCCTCATCTCCGCTATCGCAGAAAGAAAGCGTACCGGAAAGCATGCACAGGTAGCGGACAGCTCTTACAAGAGAGTTGAATTTACCGAGGATATGAAGGGCAAGTATACCATCATCTGCCCTCAGCTCTCTCCCGTTCATTTTGATATGTTCGAGACCTGCTTCAGAGCCAGCGGATACAATTTCGTTGTCCTCGGAAATGCTGATAAACATGCAATAGATACCGGACTTAAGTATGTAAATAACGACGCTTGCTTCCCCTCTCTTATGATGACAGGACAGCTTGTTCAGGCTCTTGAATCCGGCAAATACGACCTTAACAAAACCGCCCTTATCATCACTCAGACCGGCGGTTGCTGCAGAGCCACAAACTACATCGGATTTATAAGAAGAGCCCTCGCAAAGGCAGGCATGGGACAGGTGCCCGTCATCTCCCTTTCAGTCGGAGGTATCGAGAAAAACGGCGGATTTAAGCTCTCTCCCAAGCTTGTCCTCAGATTTGCCATAGCTTTCACCTTTGGTGATATATTTATGAAGTGCATTTACCGCATGCGTCCTTACGAGCTTGAAAAGGGAAGCTGCGACGCACTCCACGCCAAGTGGCTCGAAAAGTGCCGTGCCCTTATAATGGCTAAGAATGTTAACTGGGCTAAGTTTAAAAAGTATTGCCGAGAGATCGTAAGAGATTTCGATGCTATTCCTATTGATGAGAATTTAAAGAAGCCCAGAGTCGGACTTGTGGGAGAAATCCTTATAAAGTTTGCTCCTTCCGGAAATAACCATATGGTAAAACAGATTGAAGCCGAAGGCGCCGAGGCCGTTG
Source organism: uncultured Lachnospiraceae bacterium (assembly GCA_902790935.1). GTDB lineage: Bacteria > Bacillota > Clostridia > Lachnospirales > Lachnospiraceae > AC2028. The sequence goes on from CADATP010000011.1 coordinate 30,385, forward strand.
TACCTGATTTCATCGACTTTATCCAGTACTGCTTCTACAACCAGATCTTCAAGGCTGACAACTACGGTATGAAGAAGGTTAATAAGCTTGTTGGTAAAATAGGTATCTGGGCTATAGACCACTGGGTTCGCGACGCCGCCTTTAAAGAATACGATAAGAGTAAGCACTTTGAGCGTCCCGAGAGCATCTACGAAACCGCGCGCCTTGCCTCCGAGGTTGTATCCTTAGGAAACCAGGCAGGTGAAGGATGGCTTCTTACCGGAGAGATGCAGGAGCTCATCCATATGGGAGTTCCCAATATCGTCTGCGTACAGCCCTTCGGATGTCTTCCTAACCATATCGTCGGAAAGGGACCTATCAAGGCTGTCAGAAAGGCTAACCCCGGTTCAAACATCGTTGCGATAGACTTCGATCCCGGCGCAAGCGAAGTTAACCAGCTCAACAGACTGAAATTAATGCTCAGCACGGCATTTAAGAAGCTGGATGAAGCTTAAAGAAACGCTTCCCGGCGTAAAAAGCAAAATGTAAATATAGCTATAAAGAGAATAAAGCTTTAAAAAAAAATAGGTTAAATTTATTTTTATTAAATATTCAAGAAATAAGCTCCCTACCCGGAATATCCCGGGTAAGGAGCTTTTTTATTTAAGCTTTTGTATTTAAGCTTTTGTTTTAATTTATTTCTTAATAGCACATTTTTAAGGTTGAGTAGAACTTGTTGTCTAATTAATTGGCAAGCTCTTCTGCTCTTCTAAGCGCGTCATCTATATGGGGACAGAAATTCTCTTCACCCACAAGTTTAACAAATCCGTCTTTAACCATAGTCTTCATAGGCTGTTCGTTAACATGGGAAAATACCATACGTACGCCCTTCTTTTCACATCTTTCATAAAGGCCTTCCAAAGAATGCATTGCAGATGCATCAAGAGCAGGTACAGCTCTCATACGAATTACAAGTACTTTAGTAAAGTCCTTAACCGTAATATCCATAAGGGCTTCCGTTGCACCAAAAAACATAGGGCCGCTGATCTCGTATACACGAACGGACTCAGGTACCTTTCGAAGCTCGATGCTGTCGGGATCGTTATCTGGATCGATGTATTTCCAACCCTTTACAGATGTCTCGTCTGCCATTCTCTTCATAAGAAGTACGCAGGCAAGAACCATTCCAACGCCGATTGCCACTACAAGGTCAAATACTACTGTAAGGATAAAGGTTGTAAAGAGGACAAGGATATCGCTCTTTGGAGCAGTCTTGCAAAGGTGCTTAAATGTCCTCCAGCCGCTCATATTGTAGGCTACCTGGAAAAGAATAGCTGCGATGGTAGGCATCGGGATAAGGCTTGCATAGGGCATAAGGAAAAGCACTACAAGAACAAGGATTACAGCGTGGAACATACCGGCGATAGGTGTTCTTCCACCGTTTTTAATGTTAGCTGCAGTTCTTGCAATAGCTCCTGTTGCAGGGATACCGCCGAAAAGCGCCGAACCGATATTTCCGGCTCCCTGTGCGATCAGTTCCTGGTTTGATCTGTGATGCGAATTTATCATTCCGTCTGCAACAACGCAGGAAAGTAGCGATTCGATTGCAGCAAGGATTGCGATTGTAAAGGAATCTCCGATTACGGCTCTTACCTTTGCAAAAGTAATTGCAGGGAAGCTAAAGGCCGGGAATCCTGTAGGTATTTCATAAAGATCGCCTATGGTTTTTGCGTCAACTCCTACGCCTTTTACAAGTCCGATGCTGACAAGTACAGCAATTAGTGATGCGGGAACCTTTGCTCCTATCTTAGGGATCTTGGGCCAAAAGATAAGAATCGCTAGGCTGACAAGTCCGATTATAAGCGCCTGATAATTAAAGGTAGGCATGAACTTTACGATGTTTTTAACCTTGTCGATGGTCTCGATATTTTCTACACCGGCTTCATAGGTAAGTCCGAGGAAATCCTTAACCTGACCGATAAGCAGGGTTACTGCGATACCTGCTGTAAAACCAACAGTTATGGTGTAAGGGATAAATCTGATAAGACTTCCGAGTCTTAAAAGTCCCATTATGATAAGGATTATACCGGCGATGATCGTTGCTATAACAAGTCCGTCTATACCGTTTTTAGCGACAATTCCGGCAACGATTGTCGCAAATGCGGCGGTAGGTCCCGCAATCTGCACGCGGCTTCCACCTAAAAATGAAATAATAAATCCGGCAACGATCGCAGTATATATACCTTTTTCAGGTCCTACGCCGGACGCAAGGGCAAGTGCCACAGATAAAGGCAGCGCAATGATCGCAACAATAAGTCCCGACACAAGGTCCTTAACAAGCTGAGATGCTGAATACTCTTTCATATTCGAAAAAAGCATCGGCTTTAATTTACTTTTCTTGTTCATCGTAAAAACTCTCTTCCTATAAATTTGATAATAACTAGTGTATTATAGACCTTTTACCCACATACTTCAATATTATTTAAAAAATGACCCCCGGGGACAGTCCCCCTGTGTCATTTTGTGACCCCCGGGGACAGTCCCCCTGTGTCATTTTGTGACCCCCGGGGACGGGGTTGCTGTGTCATTTTCAGTGTATTCCAACAAAAAAAGGCAAAGGAAAGCATTCCTATGCCTTTTTTATATTCAACAAATATCGAAGACAAACATATTATTCAAAAGATAGAAATACATGCACTCCGCCGTCCATAGTCTGGGATACAAGTTCAATGGATTCGCCTACACCTAAAGTTACCTTTTTTAGGGGATCCTTGTTCATATTTATGGTTCCGTCTTCGTTAGGCTCTACTAGACATCCATCAACAGCAAAAACTATCTTTTCATCTGTAACAGATTTAACAGTCACTGTTGAAAAGTAACCATTGTATATTTCAGTTCCCTTTACAACAGTTGAATAAACAATAGGATCATAATTAGATCCGCCCATTTCAGACCATGTTCTGTATGAGACAGTGAGTTTTCTGTTAACAGGCTCCTTGCTGGCACATCCGCCTAAACAAAAAGCAGCTAAACAAATTATCAAAATCAAGCCAAGTAAATTCTTTTTCATAATATAACTGAACCTTAATCCACCTTCATAATACTTAAAGAGCCATCAGAAAAATCTTAAGAAATGACACCCCATCTCCGTCCCGGGGTGTCATTTTTCACAGATGTATTTAATTATTTATAGTTCTTGTAGTTACTCTTGTCCACAGCTTCAAAAGGTACATAGATATAGGTGTTGGTTTTATCTACGCCATCAATTGAAGATACCGATTTTCCCTTGCTCAGCTCTATGGCAGCATCTACAGCGGCGGTGCCCTGTCCTACAGCTGACTGATAAACGGTAAACTCAAGGATTCCCTTTTCAAGGGCGGCTACTCCGTCAACGGTCGCATCTACGCCAAGTACCGGGATCTTGGAAGTATCGATTCCGTGTGAATCCATATACTCGGCTACGGCAACAGCCATCGTATCGTTGTGGCAAACGATTGCATCGTAGTTTTGATTTGTCTTTAAAAACATCTCAAACTCTTCTATGGCCGTTTCGCCCTTCCAGTTCGCATAATCCTCAAATACATAATTAACAGTAATACCGTTATCTTTCATTGTATTCTTAAATCCGTTCTGACGTCCGACTGCTCCGGAATGGTTCTTTTCGCCCTTGAACATTACGATGTCAAAGCTTGTCTTTCCGGGATTCATCGCAATCAAGTGCTCCGCCTGGAACTGACCTGCCTGTTCTTCGCTTGAGCCGACATAAATATATTTATCAGCCTTTAAATAATCGGCATCGGGAGCAGAGTTACAAAAGATAATAGGGACGCCGCCTGCGGCAACTTCAAGTTCCTGCGCTGTCTGCGCATTGGCTGCAATACAGATGATTGCTGTTGCTCCGCCCGCTACGGCTTTCTTTATCGACTCAACCTGCATCTCTACAGTGGCGTCATTTGCGTTTGCTTCAAGAGTAACGCCCTTAGCCTGAGCTTCAGCGATAGCTGCATTTGCAAATGCGGTTTTAAAATCGTCCTCTGTGTAAGAAAGGTAAATCTTGGTACTTCCGCCCCCTACTGCTCCGGCTTTACTTCCACATCCGGATAAAAGAAGGAGCGCTGATGAAACGGCCAAGATGCCTGCTAAAAGTTTTTTCATGCTTCTACCTCCTTAGAATCATCTTTTGAAATCTTAAACTTACTTACGTGTTCTGCAAGCCTTACAGAAGATTCGGCGAGCTGCTCGGAATCATCGGCAACCATCTGGCTGTTTGTTGTAATATGATTAGCCTGCTCAACCATGCTCTCGCTTGTAGCGAGGATTTCTTCTGAACTTGCAGCCTGTTCCTCGGAGATAGCTGCAACGTTTGTAGCAACGCCGTCAACTTCCTCAATTTGTTCAAGAACTCTTGAAATAAGGCCGTTTGTCTCTTCAATATTTCGATAGATTTCGTCAAAGGTATCAACCGCACCCTTAATGGATGAACTGCTCTCGTTAACGTTAGCAGCGCTTTCATTTGCCTGATTAACGGCATTACTTATAAGCTGACGGATCTGGTTTGTAAGGTTTGAAATCTTATCTACCGAATCGGCACTGTTACTTGCAAGTTTACTGATCTCAGTAGCAACAACAGCAAATCCTCTTCCGGCTTCTCCCGCTCTTGCTGCTTCGATAGAAGCATTAAGTGAAAGAAGGTTCGTCTCGTCCGCGATTTCTCCGATAAGAGTAACAATATTTGTAATCTCTTCGGAGGCTGTTCCTACTTCACCGATAGCAGTCTGAAGACTCTGCATGTTTTCGAGGATATGGTTCATAGCCTCGCCTACTTCCTTCATCTCGCTCTTAGCCTTTTCGGAAACTTCAACGGTCTTCTTCATCATCTTTCCGGCGTTTTCTCCGGAATCTCTTGTATCAGCCACAACACCCGCAAGCGTTGTAGCATTATTTGCGATATCATTAACCGATTCGGAAAGCTGATTAACTGTCTCTTTAAGCTGCTCCATAGATTCGCCCTGAATCTTGGCTGACTCATACATCTCATTTGCAGCAGCTTTGCTGTTCTCTGCCTGATTCTCAAGCATATCCGCTGTATCTCTGATATCGCTTATCATATTTCGCATAGATCCGGAGAAATCCTCAAGGGATTCACCCATTGTTGCGATTTCGTCGTTTCCTCTGTGATCAATCTCGATAGTGAAGTCACCGGAGGACATCTGCGTAATGTTACCGGTAAGTCCGGCAATAGGCTTAACAACGTAGCGGATAACAAATACGATGATAAGTGCAAGGATTACGATTGCAAGAGCGCCGATGGCAATCATCATAATTCCAAGTCTTGTAACATCAGCGTAGATTATCTTGTTGGGTATATATGAAACAAGGAGCCATCCGGTAGATCCAACTTCCTTGAAAGCTGTAAGGTTATTGTTTATATCAGCCTGGCTATAGTCCCTTGCAGCGATTCTTTTTGCTACCTCGGACATGAATCTGTCTGAACTTGAAGCGATATTTGTGCCGAGCAGGCTTGAATCACGGTGAGCAAGAATCGTCATATTGTTTGTATCAACAAGAAAAGCTGACGCATCTTCCATGCTGATTGAAGCATTAACGATGATAGTTACTGAATCAAGTCCCATATCAGCGCTGAGTACGGATATGTTCTTGCTGTCAGACTTGATCATACCTGAGGCTGAAATAATAAGCTCTCCGGCATCATTTTTATAAGGATCCGTAACCGATAAAGAAACATTGGTAAGGCCATGTTTATACCATGTTGACTGCATATAGTTGTCAAAGGATTTATTTGATTCAGAAGCCTTGATTGTACTTCCGTCAGATGAGGCAATATAGATTCCCTCGGGGAAATTTGAATTGTAATTGTAATATCCGTTAACAAGCTTTTGCATGGCGGCTGTATCAAGGTCAGAAGACTCGATACCCTGCTTTACAGCAGCTATTGAATTAAGGTTCTGATCAAGCCATGCATTAATCTTAGACGCCTGGCTCGATACCGATGATCGAAGCAGTTCCTGTGAAGCGTCCTGCATCATTTGCTTTGATAGCTGGAAAGAAATTGCGATCAGTATAACAACAAGCAAAGATACTACGGGGACGATTATCGATAAGAGTTTGTTCATTATCGATGTTTTACGTCTTTTTGAAGGTGTCATATTCCTTCCTCCTTTTTCTTTGAAATCTTTAAACACACACAATTCCGTATTATATTACTTTATAATTCAAAAATCTCCTTAATAAGCATTTATTTAGAGAATATTTAGAAACGGTTCAAAATATATTAACAAAATTATTTTTCCGCTATTTTATTAAGTTCGTAAGGCGTATTCTGGTATACGTAGTAGTTTAGCCAGTTAGTGTAAAGATTGTTGCTTGCTGAGCGCCAGGTTAAAAGCGGCTTTTTCTCGGGATCGTCATCCGGGAAATAGTTGTAGGGAACCTGAATGGGAAGCCCTTTATTAAGATCTCTGAAATACTCGTTCTTAAGAGTCAGTCTGTCGTACTCGGGATGTCCGGTTACAAAAATCTTCTTTCCGTCCTCGGCCATTGCAAGAAATACGCCGGCATCTTCGCTCTCCGCAACGATCGTAAGCTCCTTGCAGGCGTGGAGCTCTTCGCTCGATGTGGCGGTATGTCTGCTGTGGGGAGCGTAGAAAACATCATCAAATCCCCTTACAAGAGGAATCTTACGGTTGTTTACGGTATGCTTGTAAATACCGAAAAGCTTCTTAGGAAGAAGGATCTTGTTGATTCCGTAGTAGTGGTAGAATCCGGCCTGTGCTCCCCAGCAGATATGAAGAGTACTGGTAACATGCTTCTCGGCCCAGTCCATGATCATGCAGACTTCATCCCAGTAATCAACCTCTTCAAAGCTGATATCCTCAACCGGCGCCCCCGTAATGATCATACCGTCGAACTTTTCATGCTTAATATCATCAAATGTGCAGTAAAATCTATTAAGATGGTTCGCTGAGGTATTTAATGATACATGGGTCTTCGTATTCATAAAGGTCACATCTACCTGAAGCGGCGAATTGGAAAGAGCTCTTAAAAGCTGCAATTCCGTATCCTGCTTAACGGGCATATTGTTTAAAACAAGAACCTTTAAAGGTCTGATATCCTGGTGGATGGCGCGGAACTCATCCATCACAAATATGTTTTCATTTTCCAAAATCTCTCTTGCGGGGAGGTCTCTCTGAATTTTAATAGGCATTAGTTTACTTCCTTTACTGTAAGTATTTTCCCATAAACTCTTCTTCTGTGATTATAGGAATGCCAAGCTCTTTTGCTGTCTTATTCTTGGTCGAATTAGAAGTATTGTCGTTATTGATAAGCGCAGATGTCTTTCCGGTAACAGACCCCGTCACCTTTCCGCCCTTACTTTCGATAATCTCTTTTAAAGCATTTCGATTCTCAAAATGATTAAGGCTTCCGGTTACCACAAAAATCATACCCGAAAGATTTTGCTCATCAGCATTAACCGTCGGTTTCTCGATATCAAGCTTACGGACAAGTTCTCTTACCAAACCTAAGTTTCTTTCGTTCTCAAAGAAACTGCATACAGCTCCGGCCATTACCTCACCGATCCCGTCTATAGCAGTGAGATCCTCTCTCTTAGCCTCAATGATCTTTTCAAGATCGTAATCGTAGGCTTTGCAGATAAGCTTTGCATTCGCCGATCCGATTCCGCTGATACCAAGTCCGAAGATAACTCTCGGCAAGGTGGTATGGGATGCTTTCTCTATTGAAGAGATTAGATTATCATACGACTTTTCGCCAAATCCTTCAAGCCTTACGATGTTTTCCTTATGTTTCTCAAGTTCAAATAGATCCGGAAAGCTTTTAATAAATCCAAAATCAATCAATTTCTCAAGGGTAGCCTCGGAAAGTCCGTCAATATTTAAGGCTTCGCGACTTACAAACTGTGAAAAAGCTTTGATCTGCTTTGCGGGACAATCCTCGTTAAGACAGTACAGACTCTGCGCCTCGTTTAGTGCTTTAATCTCTGTGGGCCCGCCGCAGACAGGGCATACCTTCGGGATTACTAAAGATCCGGAACCGGTCAGATTCTCCGCAATCTGAGGGATTATCATATTCGCCTTATAAACGGTAATCCGGTCTCCGATGCCAAGCTTAAGCTCTCTGACGATTGAAACATTATGCACTGACGCTCTTGATACCGTAGTTCCTTCAAGTTCAACCGGATCAAATATCGCTACAGGATTTATAAGTCCCGTTCTGCTGGCGCTCCACTCGACTTCTCTGAGAGTAGTCTCCGCCGTTTCATCAGCCCACTTAAAGGCGATGGAATGTCTTGGGAATTTGGCTGTTCTTCCTAAGGATGCGCCGTAAGCAATGTCCTCGTAGGTAAGTACAAGTCCATCGGAAGGGATTTCGTAGTTTTCGATTTTCTTGGCAAAGTACTCGATAGCTTCAAAAATTGAATTCTCGTCAACAAACCTTCTCTCAACTACTTCAAAGCCCTGCTCTTCAAGGAATCTAAAGGTTGCTTCTCTTGAGTTTCCAAAGTCTTTTTCCGAGCCGTCTTCACCTACAGCACTGACCATATTAAAAGCGATAAATCTGACGTTACGCTCAGCCGTAATTTTGTTATTAAGCTGCCTTACAGAACCGCTGCAGAGGTTACGAGGGTTCTTATACTTATCGGCGTCGTTCGTAATCTTTCTGTTTATCTCTTCAAAATCAGGATAAGATATTACCGCCTCACCTCTAAGCACAAGGCTTCCCTTAAATGCTATCTTAGTAGGAACATTTACAAATACTCTTGCATTCGGCGTAATAACCTCACCGATCTCGCCGTTTCCTCTTGTAACAGCCTTTATAAGTTCTCCTTTGTTGTAAGTAAGGACAACAGTAAGTCCGTCAAGCTTCCATGAAAGTATGCCTTCATGTCCGTTAAGCCAGCTCGCCAGCTCTTCTCTGCTTTTTGTCTTATCAAGAGAAAGCATTGGACTTTCGTGACGTTCCTTTGGAAGTTCATCTACCGCTTCATATCCAACCTTAACCGTCGGTGAATTTGATAAAGTTATTCCCAGTTCTTTTTCCAGCATTACAAGTTCATCGTAGAGCTTGTCATATTCGTAATTGCTTATAATCTCTTCATCCTTGGCGTAGTAAGCCTCGGACGCTTTTGAAAGAACGTTTACCAGTTCTTTCATTCTATCCATTTTATTATCGGACATAATTTACTCCGTTTATAAATCAAACATTCCCTAATCCAGAATCAATACCCATTGGATATCATTTTTTCTTACCCGAAGTTTGTCTAAAAAGCTCAGTAAGCTCATCGCCGGTAAGTTCCCTATATTCCCCGGGCTTTAAATCGCCAAGAAGTATATTTACAATCCTTACTCTTTTAAGACTTCTGACTTCAGCTCCGCAGGCCTTGCACATTCGTCTTATCTGGCGGTTAAGTCCCTGGGTTAATACCACCTTAAAAGTATATTCCGACAGTCTTTCGGCAAAGGCAGGTCTTGTAGTCTGTTCCAGATCTTTAAGATAGATTCCCTCTTTAAACTTCTTTATAAGCTCATCGGAAACCTTGTTTTTAATCCTTACGACATACTCTTTTTCATGCCCGTTTGCTCCCCGCATCATACGCTCTATAAGGTCACCGTCATTGGTTAGAAGCATCAACCCTTCCGAGTCCTTATCAAGTCTTCCGGCGTAGGTAACCCTTACGGGATAATCTATAAGCTCTCCGATAAGCCTCTCAGCATGAGAATCTTTTTCGCTGACGGTAACTCCCACAGGCTTATAAAAAGCAAGATAAGCTTTTCTTTCAGGACCCGAAACTACTTTACCGTTAACGATTATCTCTTCGGAGCCGTCAAGCCTCATCCCGGATGAAGCCTTTACGCCATTAACGTAAACCTTTCCCATCTCGATAAGCTTATCCGCATCCCGCCTCGAGCAGATACCGCAGGAAGCCAAATATTTATTTATTCGTATAATTTCATTAACTTCCATCTGTTTTTTTGTAAACAAATATTATTTACGTTTCAGTCCCCGCTCAAAAAAATGCCCCGAACTATTTATCGTAGAATTCCAGCTCAAGTATATTCTTTGCAGCGGGAATACCGTTTCCTTCTTCAAGTCCTCTCTTGGCGGTCTTATCCGCAAGGTCGTTGTACTTATCTCCCGAATGGCCCTCGACTTTATGGAAAGAGATTTTAATATCAGCGCCGCAGCTTCTCATATAGTCACGATACTTTTGCGTCAGCTCATTTTTGGCCTTCCAGGCCCCCGTAACCCACATCTCGATACCGCTGTAATCGTAGAAAATATCAATAGCCTTATAGCCGCTCTTTCTCGCACAGGAAACCGCGTACATCGCGCCAAGCATCTCTCCCGTAACGTTTCTTTGCTTTAAAGACTCGGGATTGTCTCCGTTTCCGAGGGCGAGATAAATCTCTCCGTCATCAAGTATAAACACGCATCCAAAGGCATATTTTTTTATCGCGTCATTGTAGCTTCCGTCTACATAGACGGTTATTGATTCGTTCATATTCACCTTAAAATCAGTTTTTGTGGTATCCTGTATTTCCTAAAGCATAGATATTATATGCCGCTACATGGTCATAAATACATCTCCATGAGCTCCATGCGTTACCGCTGACGCAGATATAGGTTTTACCGGAATCGGTCTTCATCATACTTACGCCGCAGCATCCGGATTCATTTACAAATCCCGTTTTAGCCCCGCATACATACCCTCCGGTATCCTTATCCTCGATTCTTCTGAGGAACCAGTTTGACAGAGGAATACCTTCGGAATGGAAATCCGAAATGCTTGTTGAATACTTTCTAGTACCCAAAACCTCACTTAAAAAGTCATCCTTCATTGCAGCGGCAAGAATAACAGCAATATCATTACAGGTACTGTAGTTGTTGTCGTCATATACTCCGACGCAGTTGGCAAAATGTGTAGTTTCGGCAATTCCCAGGGCTGCGCAGTTGTCATTCATAAGCTTAACGAAATCTTCATGTGTTCCTGCAGTATATTCAGCCAGCATATAAGCAGATTCTCCGCCGGAAGGAAGTATCGTTCCGTAAAAAAGATCTCTTACAGTAACAACTTCACCTTCCTCAAACCCGGCGCTTGAACAGCCGTTTTTAAGGTCGTAGGAAATAGCGTTGTATGAAAGTGTAACCTTTTCATCAAGCATTTCATCCGTAATAAACTGTCTTGCTGTTAATACAGTCATTACCTTTGTCATTGAAGCCGGAAACATTTTTTCAAATCCGCTTTTTTGAGCAAGTACCTTCCCAGTATCCACATCTACCATAAGCCCGTATGTGGAATAAAACTCATCCGAGCCCATATATGCGGTATTTCCATCTGATGTAAAAACAATATCACCGCTCTTAAAATCATACCGTTTCGGAAGACTTGAAGGGTAAGATACTCCTCCTCCAAGAGCGCCGTTTTCGTTAGTTTCATTGTAAACGGTATCCGGAGCTATTAAAGCGCTGTCTTTATCGGGATTACCGTAAATATCACCGCTTTCGGCGTTATCAAAGCCTCCGTCAGATGGATCCTCCGAAGAAATATCAGTAGCAAGGGAATCATTTTCCTCTTCCAGAACCGTACCAATGGGTATTACATTGTTTGAAACATTTTTCTTAGGAATATGCTTTACCACAAGCACAATTCCCGTAATGATCACTGCTAATAAAGCAAGCAAAATCAGACCGCCAAAGAACAGTTTCCTGTTGCGAAGCTGACGTTTCTTTTCAGCTTCGACTCTGGCGCGTCTGATTTCGCATTTTATTCTGTATTCCTCTTCGGAATAGAAATTATTTTGTGTCATGAATCGCTCCGAGTAAGTAATTCTTCCCATCTTCTGTCTACTTCTTCCTGGAAAGCAGCGATGAGATGCTGGTTCTCAGGCTTGAAAAGATGCTTGAATCTTCCCTGCTTAACAAGGAAATCTTCAAGAGGAAGCTTATTTTTCGGTCTGTAGTTTACGATCCACTTACCCTCTATAACCTCAAATAAAGGCCAGTAGCAGGTTTCAACAGCAAGCTTACAGATTTCCGGAAGATCCGGAGTGTCATATCTCCATCCTCTGGGACAGGGAGCGAGAATATTTAAAAAGGCAGGTCCCTTTGTATAGATCGCTTTTTCGGATTTAACGTAAAGGTCCTTAAAGTTGCTGATAAATGTTGTTTGGGCAACATAAGGGATGTTATGGGCTGCCATAATTCCCGCAAGATCCTTGCGGATCTGGGGCTTACCGTTTGAACACTTACCCGAAGGAGTTGTTGTTGTATCGGCATACTGGGGAGTAGCTGATGAACGCTGGATTCCCGTGTTCATATAGGCTCCGTTGTCATAGCAGACATATACCATATCATGTCCTCTTTCCATAGCACCGGAAAGGGACTGAAGTCCGATATCGTAGGTTCCGCCGTCTCCGCCGAAGGTTATGAACTTATAAGTTTCATCGATCTTTCCGCGCTTTTGTAAAGCCTTAAAAGCGGTCTCGACTCCCGAAAGGGTAGCTCCGGCGCTCTCGAAAGCGGTATGGATATAGCTGTCTGTATAAGCTGTATAGGGGTATGTGTAGGTAGAAACCTCGAGGCAACCCGTCGCATTACCAACTACAGCTTTATCTCCGGGATGAAGGGCTTTTAATACGTTTCTTACCGCGATGGTACCGCCGCAGCCTGCGCACATTCTGTGGCCGGGGGCAAGCCTCTCTTCCCTCTCCTGAATTTCCTTAAAATTAAATACGCTTTGTTCCATGATTGATCCTTTTCTTATATAAGCCTTCCCCTTGAGGGGAAGGTGTCTGCGAAGCAGACGGATGAGGTGAAAACTAATTAACTATATGATTCCATATATCCTCACAAACTGCTTCAAATCTTAGATTGATATCATTATTTGGATATCTTAAAACAGTAATACCTAAACTCTTTAAATAATTATCCCTTTCTATATCTTCTTCTCTTCCGTCTTTTTCAAAATGTTGAGATCCATCCAGTTCAATAACTATTTTTTTAGATGGAATATAAAAATCAACAATATAAGGACCTATAACTTTTTGTCTTTTAACATTTACTTTTAATCTTTTTAAAAAGTCATACCATAAATGTCTTTCTTCTTTAGTCATGTTTTTACGAAGCGACTGTGAATATGAAGTTAAAATGTTTTTATCTGAATTAATTTTTTCACCTCATCCGTCGCTTCGCGACACCTTCCCCTCAAGGGGAAGGCTTTATATTGTCCTTATCTGAAATAACCATATTCATTATGAAAACGCTTTTATTCTCTAAGTCCTAAATAAGGATACTCACTGTAAGAAATCTCGCCCTTTGAAAGCTTGATAAGATTTTCGAATACTCCCTCGATATCCTCTACTTTAACGTCACGTCCCGAAAGTCCGTACATAATATTAACGGTCTCGGCCGTGCACTTAGCTCTGTACATAGCAGCAGTCAGCTCAGCTCCAAGGGGGCCTCCCTGAGTAGAGTAGCTTTCCGAACGATCCATAATAGCAACCGCTTTGCATCCTTTAAGGGCGGCTGCAAACTCTTCTCCGGGGAAAGGACGGAATACTCTTACCTTCATCAGGCCTGCCTTAATTCCGCTTTCTCTTAGCTTATCAACAGCATCCTTAACAGTTCCGCAAACAGAACCAATGGCTACTACAGCATACTCGGCATCTTCAAGTCTGTATCCTTCGTAGAAGCCGTACTTTTGTCCGGTTATCTCCTCGAACTCTTTAGCCACGTCAAGTATAACCTTTTTGGCGTTTCTCATAGCCTCTGAATGTGCCTTTTTAGACTCCATACAGTAGTTGGAAACCGCATAAGGTCCGATAGCCATCGGTTCGTTATGCTTAAGGAGATAATGATCGGGTTCATACTCTCCGACAAATTTCTTAATAGGCTCATCATCCCAAAGGGTAATGTTCTGTACGGCATGGGATGTGATAAATCCGTCCTGGCATATCATAACCGGAAGATGCACACCCTTAGCCTCGGCGATCCTGTGAGCCTGAAGGAAATTGTCGTAAACTTCCTGGTTGGTCTC
>CADATP010000012.1 GCA_902790935.1 uncultured Lachnospiraceae bacterium
CTATGATGGTTCAGTAATGGAAACATTGTACGCGCCAAGAAGAGGTACGCTGTTCTTTATGCATTCTGACCCGATTACATATGCGGAAACAGCAGTGATAAAGATGGTATGAGATGTACAAGGGATATGACAGGAGAAAGAAAGATACTAATCTTCCGGATGATATATTGCAGACAGTATTCGGACGTAAGATGCGGGTACCGTACCCCAAAAACAAAATCACCCGTTCGGAAGCCCCTATTTTTGGGCAAAAAAAGAGAGCAGGTGATGGGAATCGAACCCACGTATTCAGCTTGGAAGGCTGATGTTCTACCATTGAACCACACCTGCATTGTTTGTTGCTCTTGTGTGTCGCAACAAAGGGTATTCTAACTTATAGAATCGATATTGTCAACAACTTTTTTTAAATTTTTTTTTGTGTTATTCTTTTAGGGGGAAAAAGCAAGGAGGAGACGTATGGCAAAGAAGATTCTTGTTATAGGCGGTACATATTTTCTCGGCAAGGCTTTTGTGCAAATGATCCTTGAGGAAACGGACTGTGAAGTTACGATCGTGCACCGCGGTACTGCGGGAGCGAAGATTGACATTGAAAGCGAGCGTCTAACCGAGATTTTTGGGGACAGACATGACGGAGCGGCCCTTAGAGAACTTCCCGGGAAACACTATGACGCCGTTGTGGATTTTTGTGCGTATATAAAAGGCGACATTTCCTTCTTGTTAGATCGTATAAAGGCTAAAGTAGATCATTACATATTCATCAGTACGGTTGATGTCTACCAAAGGGGACTCGGAAGGTTTCTGGAGGAGGATGCTCCTCTTGAGACAAGAAGCTTTGGAGGTACGACGGGCGATTATATATCCGGCAAGGTTGCGCTTGAGTCGGAGATAAAAGAGGCCTGCGCGAAAAAAGGCTGTGAATATACGGTTCTTAGGCCGGCCATCATCTTCGGACCGGAGAACTATGCGCCAAGAGAGGGAATGTACTTCTACTGGATCGGTAGCGCGGGGCAGGTGCTGTCTCCAACAGACTCGGACGGAGAGTTTCAGCTTGTGTACGTAAAAGACGTTGCCCGGGCAATAAAGCTTGTCATAGGCAACTCGGCAGCTTACGGCAAGGCGTTTAACGTCTGCGAAAACAAAACAGAAAACTACGAGAGTTTCTGCAAGCTTTTAAAAGAAGCTACAGGGGAAGACTTCGAGATCCTTGAAACCCGCGTAGAAGTAATAAATGAAAAGAACATCCCGCTCCCTTTCCCCCTTACAAAGGCGGAGTCAAATTACTATGACGGCAAAGCCATAGCAGAGCTTGGAATTAAATTTACCGATAAGGTTTCGGCTATGAAAGAGACCTATCAGGATTATCTTAGGAGGAACTCATGAAATTTTTATATCCCGAAGGAAAGAAAAAAGCGCTGACATTCAGCTACGATGACGGAGAGATCTTTGATATTAAGCTGGCGGAAATCCTTAGAAAGCATGGAATGAAGGGAACTTTCAACTTAAACTCTTCAAATCTTTGCGATACTGACGGCGGCCGCTATGTCAACAAAAACAAGCTCGCCGAGATTTATGCGGGCCACGAGATCGCAATCCACGGCGTTGAACATAAAAACCTTTGCCAGATGACAGATCAGGAGATCGCGCTTGAAATTCTCCCCGACAGACAGGCCCTCGAAAAGCTTACAGGCGGTCTTGTACAGGGTATGGCATACGCCTTTGGCGCGTACAACGATAATATCATAAGGATAATCGGCACCCTCGGAGTACACTACTCAAGAACCGTTGGTGAGAATCATTATTTTGATCTTCCAAAGAATTTCCTTGCTTGGGATGCGACCTGCCATCATGATCATGATGTAATGAAATGGGGAAAAGAATTTCTTGATTGTCCGGATTGGAAAGAACTTCCTCTTATGTACGTTTGGGGACATTCCTATGAGTTTGGCCGCCCCGATGACTGGCATATAATAGAAGAATTCACCGATATGATGCAGAACCGAGATGAAATCTGGTATGCAACAAACGGTGAAATCTACGATTATATTACAGCTATAAGACGACTGGAACTCGGCGCCGGACGTGACATTGTTTACAATCCTACCGCTTTTAAGATCTGGTATAAGGGTAAGGATGGAAAACCGATGGTTATAGAACCCGGGAAGACCGTAAGGCTCTAAACTTATTCGGACTATTTTCCGATCGTGTTTTTAATAAGACTGATAATAACAGGGATGGCGTTCTGCATGGAGCTTTTTTCCATAGCATGAATATAGCTGTCCCTGTCTTCGTATACGGCGCATACCGTATCTGTCAAAAGCTCGGGAGTAAGAGTGTCCTGGTCTAAAACCTTGCTGTATCCCTGAGATGCAAAGGACTCTGCGTTTAAAAGCTGGTCGCCTCGGCTTGACTTTGCCGGAAGGGGGATAAGGATATTTGGCTTTTTAAGGGCTACGATCTCGCAGATAGCGTTGGCTCCGGCCCTTGAGATGATTACATCTGCCATAGCAAAGAGATCCTTCATCTCATCCTTTATATACTCAAACTGTACATAACCTTTGGTTCCTTCAAGGGATTCATCTTTTTTGTTTTTTCCGCAAAGATGGCAGACGTTAAACTTGGGAAGAAGTAAAGGAAGGGCTTCTCTTAAAGCTTTGTTTACGGCTACGGCGCCGAGGGATCCTCCGGTAACCATCAAAACAGGCTTATCATCCGTAAATCCGCAAAAAGCCTTTCCCCTCGCTGCATCGCCCGTAAAGAGCTCGGCCCTGATGGGGGTTCCTGTGTGGACTGCTTTTCCCGCGGGGAGCTTTGAAACGGTCTCCGGGAAGTTGCAGCAAACCTTCTTTGCCGCTCCGTAGCAAAGCTTATTTGCAAGCCCCGGTGTCATATCCGATTCGTGGATGATGCAGGGAATTTTAAGAGCCGCCGCAGCGCGGACTACGGGGACGCTTACAAATCCGCCCTTTGAAAAGACAACATCGGGCTTATATTCCTTTAAAAACTTTTTTGCCTCATTAAATCCCTTGACAACCTTAAAAGGATCGGTCAGATTCTTGACGTCTATATAGCGGCGGAATTTGCCTGTCGCAACGCCGACGTAGTTAAGCCCCTGATCCGTGGCAAGCTGTTTTTCGATTCCATCGTAAGAGCCGACGTAAGTAATCTCAAAACCTTCTTTATTAAGCGCCGGGAGGAGAGCAAGGTTCGGGGTTACATGTCCCGCGGTGCCGCCTCCGGTGAGAACTATTTTACTCATTTTTTCTCCTTCGGATTGAAAAACCAATCTGATTAATTTATTCTTAATAATTGACATTCTACCACCATAACCTTGAATTTGCCACACGACTTTGATAAAATAAACAGGGTTTGCACAATATCTTGCAATACCCCTAACCCTTTAGATAGCTTAAGAGGCGGACTTATGAAGATAGTTGTACTTGAAAGAAACAGCGTAGGACCCGATATCCCGGTTGACTGTTTTAATGAACTGGGGGAAGTGGTTTGCTACCCCAATACCGTTACGGTTTCCGATGTCGCCGAGAGGGTTAAGGACGCCGATATCGTGGTAGCCAACAAGTCGCCGATGAACGAGGAAAGCTTAGGGGATGCCCCCAATATCAAGCTTGTCTGCGAGTTTGCCACAGGGTATGACAACTGCGACCTTAAGTATTTAAGATCAAGAAACATCCCCGTCTGCAACGTGGTCAACTACTGTACCGATATGGTTGCGCAGCACAGCTTCGCTATGGCTCTCGCTCTTTCTCAGAGCCTGCCGCATTACGACAATTACGTTAAATCCGGCGAGTACAGCGCCCAGGACAGATTCTCAAACTTTGATGTTCCTTTCTACGAGCTTGCGGGCAAGACCTGGGGAATCGTGGGAATGGGTAATATCGGAAGAAAGGTAGCGCAGATAGCAAGCGCCTTCGGATGCAAGGTTATCTTCCATTCCGTCACCGGTACAAGTAAGGTTACGCAGTACGAGCGCGTTGATAAGGATACTCTCCTTAAAGAGAGCGATTTTGTCTCAATCCATTGTCCCTTAAGCGATATCACAAGGGATTTTATCGACGCTGACGCTCTTAAAAAGATGAAAAAAACGGCAGTCCTTATAAATGTAGCAAGAGGACCTGTTGTAAATAATACCGCTCTTGCCGAGGCCCTTGAAAGCGGCGAGATAAAAGCGGCGGGACTGGACGTTCTCGAAAAGGAGCCTTTGGCCCCTTCGAATCCTCTTTCAAAGATCAAGGATTCCAACAAACTTATCATCACTCCCCATCTTGCATGGGGCAGCGTAGAAGCCAGAACAAGATGCGTTCTCGGCGTGTACGACAATATAAAGGCATTCTTGGACGGCAGTCCGATACATGTCGTAAATTAAAGGAAGAAAGATATGATCGAATCTCTTAAGAAAAACGGCAAAGGAATCATTCTTTTGCTGATCAGCGCTTTCAGTTTAGCGCTGGGACAGCTGCTTTGGAAAAAGCCTCTTGAGAATGTAGATATTCCTCTCGTTCTCGCCTCGGGATTTTCCGGCATCTGGTCGCTGTTTTTAAAGGTTTTACCCGGCTTTATCGTTTACGCCATCGGCGCGGTAGTAATGACTATCGGACTCGGATACGGAGAGCTTTCTGTGCTGCAGCCTATTAACTCAATGAGCTATGTATTTGCACTCATCCTTTCCGCAATATTCGTACCTACCGAATCCATTTCCGTCATCACCGTGATCGGCGTATTCGTAGTAATTGTCGGAGTTATCGTGATAGGAGGAAGCAGCAAGAAATGACAATGAATCCCCTATCCGTAAAAGAGATCATTATTATAATCGTGATCCTCTTGTCATCAACATGTATTTCCTCTCTTGCGAGTTACTTTTTAAAGAAAGCATCTCCCGCTGACGGAGGAAACAAGATCAAGATACTTCTCTCGCCGTTTTTCTATCTCGGCGGGGTGATGTATGTGGTGTCAGCTGCCGCAAATATATATTTATTGCAAAAGCTGCCTTATGCCATAGTGCTCCCCTTAGGATCGCTGACCTACATCTGGACGATGTTCTTCTCCAACAGACTTCTCGGCGAGAAGATCACAGGACGCAAGATCCTCGGAATGTGCATTATTATTGCCGGCGTTGTATTGGTAGCATTGGGAAAAGGTAAGTAAAGGAAGGAAATTAGTATGATGAAAAAGTTAGTTTCAGTTATGCTTTGTCTCGGCTTATCCGCATGTCTTCTTGCAGGATGCTCCTCAGATAAAGCAGACGTAGCGGATGATTCCGCATCCAGCACAATAGCTCAGCCCATCGGAGGTGAAACAGAGAGCCCCGTGGTAGAAGAGCCTGCCGCTGAAGAACCCGAAGAGCCCACGCCCTCCGGTGATTTCAAAATCTTAGACAACGCAGATGCTCCCGAAGGATTCGTTTACAACGAGCTTTCAGGAAGACTTATCGACGCATCCATCGAAAATCAGCGTCCCATCGCCGCAATGGTTGATAATGAGAAGACCGCTCTTGACCACTTCGGACTTAACGATGCCGACGTTATTTATGAGATGGTAAACAGTCTTGAGAACAACCGTGTAACCAGACTTATGGTTATCATCAAGGACTGGGACAAAGTAGAAAGACTCGGAAGTGTCAGAAGTGCCCGTACTACAAACTGCATGCTTGCAGCAGAGTGGAACGCAGTACTCCTTCATGACGGCGGTCCTTTCTACATCAACGATTACATTAAGCTTGATTCCATTGATAACTTAAGTGGTGTATTTGCACGTATCAAGAACGGAAAACCCGTTGAGTTTACCGAGTATGTTACTCATGATGACCTTGTAAAGTACCTCAAGAATTCAACCGCTATTGATACCGAGTACAATTCATATTACACAGGCCCTCACTTCAAGTTCTCTGAGAGCAATGCAATGGAAGGAAATACCTACAGCTCTGAAAAGGATGCTGTCGGAACTATTTCTCTTCCTTTCCCTCATAACGCTTCAGAGCTCCACTACAACGCTGACGAGAACATGTACGAGTACTACGAGTACGGCGCAGCGCACGTTGACGGAGAGACCGGAGAGGTTCTTAAGTTCAGAAACGTTATCCTTCAGAGAGCTTCTATGGGTAAGTACGATGACAATGGTTATATGTACTATAACATCGGCGGATCCGGAGAAGGATACTATATAACCGATGGAAAGTGCGTTCCTATTACTTGGAACAAGCCCTTAAATCTTGAAGGAAACACAGTTTATCTTGATTCAAACGGAAACGAGATCGTCCTTAATGCAGGTACTACCTACATCGGACTTATTCCCGATGATACCTGGAGCACTATGGTTATCAAGTAATTGCTTTAATCTTTTTTAGGATTAAGAATTAGTATTAAGATAAAAAAGGAACTGGATGTGCTAACATTCGGTTCCTTTTAAATGTGTTTTATTGGTATTTAATTAGTCTTTGATTATACCTTAAAGCGGTAGCCTACGCCCCAGATAGTTTCGATGTAATCGGGGTTTGCGTTGTCCTTTTCGATCTTCTCACGGATTTTCTTGATATGAACCGTAACGGTGGCGATATCTCCGATCGATTCCATATCCCAGATTTTCCTGAAGAGCTCTTCCTTGGTAAATACATGGTTGGGATTCTCAGCAAGGAAAGTTAAAAGGTCAAATTCTTTGGTTGTAAAAGCTCTTTCCTCGCCGTCGACAAATACTCTGCGTGCGGTCTTATCAATCCTTAAACCGCGGATCTCGATAATATCGTTCTCAGTTTTTTGCTGACCGGCCTTTACAAGCCTGTCATATCTTGAAAGGTGTGCCTTAACTCTGGCAACAAGCTCGCTGGGGCTGAAGGGCTTAGTCATATAATCGTCAGCGCCGAGACCGAGTCCTCTTATCTTATCGATATCATCTTTCTTTGCCGATACCATGATGATCGGAATGTTGATAGTTTTTCGGATTTCCTTGCAGACCTCAAAACCGTCCATCTCGGGGAGCATCAGATCAAGTACAACAAGGTCATATGAATTGTTTCTTGCGGCTTCAAGTCCGGCAAGTCCGGTATTGCATACATCTACTTCATAATCGCTCATCTCGAGATAGTCTTTTTCGAGGTCTGCGATATCATGTTCGTCTTCAATGATCAAAACTTTACTCATATACGTTTCTCCAATCTGCCTTTCTTTTAGAGCTAAAGCTCAATATATTTTCTGAGAACAAAGTGCATACATGTGCTTTCGCCTTCTTTACTGGTTGCCCAGATATATCCGCCATGGTCCTCAATGATTTTCTTAACAATGGAAAGCCCGATGCCGCTGCCGCCCTGAGCGGAGTTGCGGGAAGAGTCTGTCCGGTAAAATCTTTCAAATATCTTGGGAAGATCCTGCTGGGCGATACCGCGGCCGTTATCCTCAATCTCTACCATAACCGAATCCGATTCATCAAGAAGCCTTATATCTATCTTTGCCTTGGGCTTATCGATGTACTTGATGGAGTTGCTGATGATATTGTTGATGACTTTCTTTAGCTGTTCCGGATCCGCTATTACAAGAGTATCATGCGAAACCATATTTGTATATGTGTATTCAATGCCTCTTTCTTCCAGGTCGAGACCGATCTCCTCGATACAATCGTTGAAATAGTCTGCAATATTGATACGCAAAAACTTGTAGGGAATGCGATCGTTGCAGGCGTTTGAGTACGTTGTAAGCTCGTTTATAAGCCTGTCCATATCCACGGCTTTGTTGTAAATTGTTTTTACATACTTGGTAGTCTTTTCGGGGGTAGTACATATTCCGTCAAGAATACCCTCGGCGTAACCCTTGATAGCGGTGATAGGAGTCTTTAGGTCGTGGGAAATATTGCTGACCAGCTCCCTGTTTTTTTCCTCCTGACGAGAACGCTCCTCACAGGTTTCCTTAAGGCGCATACGCATATCTTCGTAGTTGCGGTATAGGTCGCCGAACTCGTTTTCTGCGTTGGTCTCAAGCACGTATGTATAATCGCCCTCGCGGATCTTGTTCATAGCTTCATTCAGCTTGCTGACAGGCTCGTAAATCCCGCGCCTTATCCATGTTGAAACAAGAAGTCCCGTCATAACAAGGATGACTACGCAGGCGATGAGAAGGTCGATAAGCCAATGCTTTGTAAGCTGGTCAAAGGTAAACTTCATCTCGGGAGTAATACCGCCGAGGAATCTTCCGATTCCGAGGAAAGCCAGAAACATAAAAAGCAGTGGAACGACTATGGATATGATACATGCAAATATGATTTTTGTTTTAATCTTCATAATTCGCACCGTTCTTCAAAATAGTTTATTTTCACTTAAAAAAGTGGGAAATATAAGTTACAGAGAAAGTATAGCACAACGTGGTTAATTTCGAAGAAAATAAGTCTAAAAAAATTATTAAAATTGATAAAAAATATAGGAAAAAAGCGCATTTAAGAAGGAAGGTAGAGCGTACTAACCAAGATTAGATTGACGTAGTATTGTTTGATAATATAAAGTGAAACTATCAAATGTTCTGAATTTTTGACAAATCTAATCTTATGGAGGAAAAGCTATGAAGTATGTATGTCCTGTTTGCGGTTATGTACACGAGGGAGACAATCCCCCCGCAGAGTGCCCCGTTTGCCATGTTAGCGGAGATAAGTTCAAGGTAGTTGAGGGCGAGCTTACCCTTGCTGCTGAGCATGAATTCGGTTTATACGCAAAGACAGTTAAGAATAATCCCGAGATCAGCGAGGAAGATAAAAAGTATATCTTCGAGCAGCTCAAGGCTAATTTCGAAGGAGAGTGCTCAGAGGTTGGAATGTATCTTTGCATGGCCAGAGTAGCGCACAGAGAAGGATATCCCGAGATCGGACTTTACTGGGAGAAGGCTGCCTTCGAGGAGGCTGACCATGCTGCGAGATTTGCAGAGATGCTCGGAACCGATCTTGAGCCCAAGATGACCGATTCCACAAAGCAAAACCTTGCATGGAGAGTAGACTGCGAATTCGGCGCTACTCAGGGAAAGACAGACCTTGCTAAATGTGCTAAGAAAAACAACCTTGACGCAATCCATGACAGCGTACACGAGATGGCTCGCGACGAGGCTCGTCACGGCAAGGCATTAAAGGGCCTTCTTGATAGATATTTTAAATAAATCAAAAAAGTTTTGATAAAACATGCTCCGGCCCATATAAGCCGGAGCATTTTTATGCATAAATGTTGTATATACGCGGAAAAAGGCTTATAATATCGGTAGTTTGTTTTTTGTTTTGTTCTTAAATTATGTTTTTTGAAAAAGAAATGGTTTTAAGGAGGAAGAAATGACTTACGAAAAGATTGTAGAAAAGGTGCAGAAATCATTCGCCAAAGCTTCAGGCTGGGACATCGGAGGCCACAAGGCAATCCAGATCAACGTCCGCGGAGAAGGCGAAGGAGCGTTCTATATCGAGGTTAGCGAGGGCAAGTTTAATGTACAGCCCTACGAGTACTACGATAACGACGCAGTAGTGACCATCAGCTCAAAGGTTCTTATAGACATCATGGATGGTAAAACGGAGCCCGCTGATGCATATTCAGCACAGAAATATTCAATAGTGGGGGATGCGGATGTTGCCAACAAGATCCTATCCCTTCGCACAGTAAGCGAAGCTAAAAAGGCAGTTAAGAAAGCCGCTGACGAGACAAAGAAGGCTGCAAAGAAGGTAAGTGCGCAGACAAAGAAGGCCGCTTCAAAAACTACCAAGACAGCTAAGAAAGAAGTAAAAAAGGCAACAGCCGAGACTAAAAAGGCTGTAAAGAAGGCTACCGATGAGACCGCAAAGGCAGCTAAGGCAGTAGCCGAAGAAGTAAAGGCAGAGACCAAGAAAGCAGTTAAGAAGGCAACTGACGAAACCAAGAAAGCAGCTAAGAAGGCAACCGCAGAGACTAAGAAAGTAGCTAAGAAAGCTGCCGACGAGACCAAGAAAGTAGCCGAGAAGGTTACCGCAAAGGCTGAGGAAGTTAAGGCTGCAGTTCCTACCGTTAAGCCCGCTTTCAAGAGACCTCTGGCCATCAAGCCTGCTGACGACAAAAAATAAAGGATTATCAAATGGAAAAGATAGCAAGTTTCACAATCGACCATATCAAGCTACAGCCGGGAGTATATGTATCCCGCAAGGACCACGTGGGCGCTGAGGTTATTACAACCTTTGACCTTCGTATGACAAGCCCTAACGAGGAGCCTGTTATGAATACCGCGGAGATACATACCATCGAACACCTTGCTGCGACTTTTTTGAGGAACCATCCCGACTACAAGGACAAGACCGTATACTTCGGCCCCATGGGATGCAGAACGGGCTTCTACCTTCTCCTTGCCGGAGATTACGAGTCCAAGGATATCGTCCCTTTGATGATCGAGATGTATGAATTCATCAGAGACTTTAAAGGCGATGTACCCGGAGCGTCTCCCAAAGATTGCGGAAACTACCTTGATATGAACCTTGGAATGGCCAACTATCTTGCAAAGAGATATCTGGATAATGTTCTCTACGGAATAGGCGAAGACAGACTTGTATATCCCGAATAATCTTTTGGTAAAATAAGCCCGCCGGCTCTTTGGGCCGGTGGACTTTTTAGTTAAAATAAACGTATTTTAAAGAGGAAAACAGTATGAGCAAAATCGGAATAATCGGAGCAATGGAACTCGAAGTAGAGACTCTTAAGAGCAAGATGAATGTAACCCGAAAGGTTACAAAGGCAAATATGGAGTTTAACGAGGGTACTCTCGGCGGGGCGCAGGTAGTTGTTGTAAGAAGCGGCGTAGGTAAGGTAAACGCTGCTCTTTGCGTACAGATCCTTGCTGATATATTCGAGGTTACTCATATAATAAATACCGGAGTTGCTGGATCCCTTAATGCGAAGCTTGATATCGGAGATATTCTGATCTCCAAGATCGCTCTTCACCATGATGTCGATGCAACCAATTTCGGATATCAGCTTGGAGAGGTTCCTCAGCTTGGAATAAAGGAATTTCCCGCTGATGAGAAGATGATCGCTTTGGCAGAGGAAACCTGTAAAAAGGTCCTTCCCGAGCTTAAAACTCTTGTGGGCCGCGTAGTCAGCGGAGACCAGTTTATCGCGGACAAGGCGGTTAAAGAAAAACTCATCACAAATTTTGCCGGTGACTGCTGCGAGATGGAGGGCGCTTCCATCGCCCACGGCGCATACCTTAACGGTATTCCCTTTGTGATCCTCAGAGCTATCTCCGACAAAGCGGATGATTCCGCCCAAATGGACTATCCTACTTTTGAAAGACATGCCGCAGAGCACTGCGCTAAGCTTGTAGAGGCTCTTGTGGGACAGATATAAATAACCGGGGGTTAATGCTATATGCATAACAAAAAAACTATACTGACGGCAGCTCTATTGGGGACAGCCCTGCTTCTTTCCGCTTGCTCAAAAATGACACAGGGGGACGGGGTTGGGGGTTCATTATCAGACAGCTCGCCCCAAAGTCAGACAATGACACAGGGGGACGGAGTTGGGGGGTCACTATCAGGCGGCGAAAACGCCGGCTCCGACAGTGCATC
Source organism: uncultured Lachnospiraceae bacterium (assembly GCA_902790935.1). Classification (GTDB taxonomy): domain Bacteria; phylum Bacillota; class Clostridia; order Lachnospirales; family Lachnospiraceae; genus AC2028. Next base: position 11,554 of record CADATP010000012.1, read on the forward strand.
CTTCTTCCCTTACGGAGAGGTATTTTACGACGGAAGAATGATTATGGGCGGACTCGAAGAACCCGCCGAAAGGCTTGATCCCGCCGAGATTTACGCAAACGTAACCTACACTCCCCAGATGTTTTACGGGGATTACAGACTGAACCATAAAAATGACGGCATTCAAACTGCGTATGCTTCAAGAGAGTTTTTAAACAGTTGCAAGTGGGTAAAGGGTGATGAAATATCCGATTCCCTATCCGGAAAAATCATCTCTTCGATCCCCTATAGGATCGTAGCGGGAAATGCGGAGCTGGACAACGCTCTTATCACAGATACAAACTACAACTGGTGCCAGATTTACTTCGCGGTATCGGGCGACGAGAGAGAAGGTGTCTACCTCGATGCGGCTTATACCGTCGAGGGAAAAGATATAATCTTTACTCCTGTATCGAGCTGGAACTTCGACGAGACGACCGGGGAGCTTAGTTACAAATTCGAAGAAAAACAGGTTAAATATAGCTTTGAGTTTTGCGGTCCGAAGGTTACTCTTTCAACAGAGGACGCAAGCTATACCCTTATCGAGAGAGATTTCACAAGTTGGAAGAGCTACGTGACCGAGGAGAGCCTTTCCGTTGAGAGCAGTCTTTCCGAGAATTCAAGGAAAGTTGACGACATTGTCGGAATTGATATCACGGTTCAGGTGGATGCAAACGGAAAGCTTAATCCTAAAAAGTCCAACTTCACTTTAAAAACAGAATCAAACGGCCAGACAAAGAACTGTAACGGCTGCGCAAAATGGGACGAGGACGGACTCTTTACCTTCTCCTACACGGACCAAAACGGCGAGACAAAGATCCATCAGATGGTTATGTTTTACTGCGGCTTTGACGGAATAATCCTTTCCGACGGAAAGAAAAACTACTACTATCTCAGTACGTTTTTATCCGAGGCCAGCGTCGGACATTATACGATCGAAGACCTCGGAGCTAACATTTCCGAAGAAGATGCGGCTGTTATCGAGACTCTTACTGATGAGGAAATCGAGGAGATCATCGAGACAAGAGACAATCTTTTGGAAGACTTCGAAAAGGCATTTTCCGCAAACGGCATAGCGGCAAAGATTCAAGAAGAAACCGGAGAGATAGTCCTTGACTCTTCAATCCTTTTTGCAACGGGAGATTCATCTCTTTCAGAGGATGGAAAGAAGGCATTAAATGCCTTTATTACAGCATTTGTCAGTGTAATAGACGATCAAAAGTATAAAGGGTTCATTTCGAAGGTTGAGATCGGAGGACATACCGATACCCAGGGTGCTTACGATTATAACCTCGAGCTCTCCCAGGAAAGAGCGGATAATGTTAAGGCCTATTGCCTTACCGAGGCGGCGCTTTCTGACGAGATGAAGAATGAGCTTTCGAGCATTCTTATCCCCGTTGGTTACTCCTACGACAAGCCGGTTTATGATAAAAAAGGAGACGTCGATATGGACGCCTCCCGTAGAGTTGAATTTGTATTCTATATTAACTTAGGGGCTATAAGCGGTCAGTAGACTGCTTATAGCTTTTTCTATAGTGGAAAGTAACCTGCGTTTAAGCTGCATGCATTTATTTGCCTGCTTATTAAGCTGCAGACGCTACTGGGTAATACTTACGTTAAATCCCTCAACGGTCCCGAATCTTTCAAGATTCGGGTCGTTGCCCTGATTCATCTTTTGAGCAATGACGTTATTCATCTCATTCTCAAAATCGGTAAGATTCTCGTTTTCCTGCTGAAGAGCTTTATTTCTCTCGTCTGTTATGCGCTGCTTCCTGGCATCTTCCTTGGCCTTGTCCGCCTTCTTGTTTTGATCTTCGGTAGCAGAATTGTCATCCGCCTTCTTAACGGTCTCTTTTGCGCTTGCAGCGTTTGAAACTTTCTCGGAAGCTTCATCGTCGGAAATCTGTTTCTTTAACTCCTCACGCTTTTCAATTTCCTTATCAAGGTCATTTCTGCTGATCTTGCCTTCTCTGTAGAGAACATCAAGCTGATCCTCCGAATATCCGGTAAGATCCGTTATCTCTTTTTCGGGCTCCTTTTGAAGGACGATTCCGTCATTTAATGCCTCCATAGATTTTTCGCTTGCTCTTACGGTATCGCCGTCCTTTGATGTTGAGATAACTTTACCGACCGCCTCGTCTATTGTGGCAGCCTTTTGCTGCTCTGCAAGGAGCTCTTTACGAGCCTCTTCGCTTTTTGCGTTTTCATTCTCTCGAGCTTTGCGAAGCTCTTCAGCTCTCTTGGCAGAGGCATCATCAGCTTTATCGGCTCTGCTCTGTCCGACCTTATAGGCATTGTTAATATTTTCTTCTCTTATGACCATCTTGGCCTGAATATCCATCGCCATATAGACACCTCCTGTCGTTATTATCTGGCAATTTGTAAAATTTACAGACTATTACATTTATATTGTAGACTCTCTGAGAGGAAGATGTCAAGGATATTCTGTTATTTATATATTTGTATCATCAGAGGCTTGGCTGCCGTTAGATCCGCTGCCGGGAGCCTGACCATCGGGAGCCTGCCCACCGAAGCCGCCGCGTCCGCCGCGCATTTCACCGTTAAATTCTGATCCGTCGGGAGCTTGTCCGTCCGGCATCTGTCCGTTAAAACCTGATCCGTCCGGAGCCTGTCCGTCAGGCATCTGAGTTCCGTCGGGAGCCTGGCCATCAGGCATCTGAGTTCCATCGGGAGCCTGACCGCCGAAACCTCCGCGTCCGCCGCCGAAGCCGTCGCGGCCGCCACCCATGTTGCCACCGCCGCCGAAGCCGCCTCCAAATCCGGTTCCCGAGCCGTAGATGTTATTTCCGTCCATAGAAATCTCTACTGATTCCGACCCTACTGAAAGAGAAAGCGTATCATCGTCTGAAATATCAGGTGTGGAAATAAGTACCGAGCTTCCCTGCTTCGCGGCAGTTACGGATACCAATACGTTTCCATCGGAGTCCGTAAGGGTGATAGCGTCACCGGATTTATATGTAACGGTATTTACAAGTATGGATCCCTGAGAGGCATTATTAAAGTTCATAGCCATTCCGTTAGATCCAAGTGCTATGAAGGTTCCTCCTGTTATCGATCCTTCACTGTCGTAATCAAGAGCTCCATTTCCTGCACTAACGGGCCCGTCAACAAGAGTATAACCTCCGGTTACGTATATAGAACCATTGGCATCGACACCGTCACCTTCGGAATTAATGTAAATCTTTCCGCCGCTGATCTCGATATAGCTGGAGCTTGAAGAAGAGAATGTATCTCCGCCCATGGGACCGAAACCACTTCCGTCATTTCCACCCGCAGCGTTGATTCCGTCATCGGTAGCCTTTACATTAATTTCTCCGCCTGTGATAAGTACAACGGTTCCTTCGATTCCTTCGTAGCAGGAGCTGACGTTTATTTTTCCGCCGCTGATGATGGTAGTGCCGTCGCTGTGAACCGCATCATCGTCAGATGTGATATCAAAGCTTCCGCCTTCAATCTGAACTGTTCCGGATCCATCGATCGCATCACTGTCGGCGTTTAAGGTAAAGGTTCCGCCGCTTATATAAACATATCCAAGACTGTCATCCTCATCATTGGAAGCGTGTATACAATCGGTAGAAGCCGAAATATCAAAGGTTCCGCCACAGATTCTTACGCTGTCTTTTCCGTTAATACCGGAAGAGGAAGCCAAAATTTTGTAATATCCGTCGGTTACCTTAAGATCATCCTTGCTGACGATTCCGTGTCCGTAATTATTCACGATAGTAAGGCTGCCGCTTCCGTTAAGTACGAGATCGTCTTTGGAATAAATGACTGCGTCGATGTTGTTGTCATCTATTGCTACATATTCGCCCGTTGTGGATAATGTATTTTCGCTTCCTTCGGCAAGGGTGATAAATACCTTGTCCGCGTCTTTTACATATATAGCCGCCGAAGAATCGTTTGAGATATTTGCTCCCTTAAGTACAAGCTGCACCTTTGCTCCGTCCGCGTCTACTACTATCTGTCCGTCTGAAAGAGTACCCGAGATTTCATAGATCCCTTCCTCAGAAATTGTCACGGTTGATCCGTCTACGGATACACCCTTGCCGGAAGATGTAATTCCATTGTCCGAAAGGGAAATGCTTACTGCCTTCGAAGCTTCGTAGGAAGGATCAAGATCTCTTTCCGTAAAAAAATCCGATGAATCAAGAGAACTTGATGCATAAAAATTGCTTTCCCCGGAAAGGATCTCTGATGATGAATCTAAAGATCCAGATGAAGATCCGTCGGTTACATCTGCGCTTCCTGCGTTAGCGGAAGAATCAGGGCTTTCGATAGTGCTTCCCGAAGAGCTTGTACCTGTGCTTGTTCCTGTGCTGCAAGCCGCCAAAGATACGGCGATCATTCCTGTTAAAACTACTGAAACTGCTTTTTTAAGATTATCACTTAATTTATTATAATTCATTTATAGCCACCTCCTGCGTATCCATGCTGACCTCGAGGTTTCCGTTACGGGTTCTGAGCATATCGATAAATTCTTTTTCCGATGCATCCTCTTTTAAAGCTACGCTGTATCTGAGCTTGAAAAGGCTGCCCATATTGCTGGTCTTTACTGAGATAAGCTCTGCTTCATCGGTGAAGTCCTTCAAAATATCAGTAAAAGCTTCTGTATAGTTAAGATCCTCCGGAATCGTTATTCTAAGATTCTTTCTTGACTCATCAGTTGTTCCCTTAAATTTAAGGTAAGTAAGAAGAGTCATAATTACTGCAAGAACTACGGTAAATACTGCTGCGTATGCGAGATATCCCATTCCTGCGATAAGTCCCGCACCCATAGCGATAAAGATTGTTGAGATCTCTCTTGCAGAGCCCGGTGCTGAGCGGAACCTTACGAGACTGAAAGCTCCGGCTACCGCAACTCCGGCGCCGACATTTCCGTTGACCATCATAATTACGACGCAGACGATTGCGGGCATGATCGCTACTGAGATGAGAAAACTCTTTGTTGCCTTGTTCCTAAGGCTGTAAAGCCAGGCGAGAAAGACGCCGATGAGGAGCGATGCTCCGATGCATACGATAAAGTTCATAAAAGGGATTGTCTCCGCTGTAGTGTCAAAAATACTGTTAAAAATATTGCTCATTATTATTTTCCTCCGATTATAAATGTTAGATACATGCTTTGAATTCATACAGATTCTTTTCAAAAAGAACCTGCTTTGTGGGCTCGGGAAGGTTACCTGCAAGCCCGTTGTCAAGTAAATAGGCTGTTCCGTACTTTGAAAAAGATGTTTTGTAGATCCGGTTTTCCGTAAGGATCTTTACGAACCAGGCGGGCATTGCCGCTCCGACCTTGACTTCCATAAGTACATAGTTTTTATCAAGAAGCCTGTTTCCGTAATAACCTTTGTCCAGTCTTAAGTCATCTGTTCTCCATCTGATGTTGTCGTCGAATGTGATCCGGAACTCGTGATCGTCAGCGGCGTAAAAAGCATCTCTTTCGTACTGAAGCATCATAGCCGGGCGGATGCCCTTATAATACTGTACAAAATACTCGATTTCTTTTACGATCTGTTCTTTTGAAGAACCGGCTTTCAATCGTTCTCTGAAGGTTTTGAGAAGGAATCTCTTAGCTTCGGGAGTACCGGAAAATGATTCGGGAAGGAATGCTCTCGACTGGGGCAGGAGCATTGAAACCCTTCTTTTGTAAACAATGCCGTCGTACTTCTTCTTGATCTCGACAAAAACCTGTGAATCATCACTCGCGATACCGTAGCTGCGAAGCCTTAATTTTTCCTTATACATAGGTTTATCAAGGCTCCTTCTTGCAAGGATTGAATTCGGAGTGTCGTAGTAAAGGGATTGGATCTGGCTTCTGCCGTGTTCGTCCATGATCATATAAGGAGCCATCGCTTCAAGTACTCTGCGTTGTTGCTGCCTTGTTAAGATGTACTTAACTTCATATCTTTTAAATATTGTTTGGTCACCCATATTTTTTCCTCATCTTCCTAAAAGTAAAAAATGTGATTTCTGAATTGTTTCAAAAGCGTTCTTTGCTTTTGTTAGGTATAGATTAACGGGAATTTGTGAACATTCTGTGTGAGAAAATTGTAAAATTTGCGAAAAAATGACACAGGGGGACGGGGGCAATGTCATTTAGATAGTAAATAAGATAAAAATAGTGTATCATTAAAGTCATGATAAATCCAAACATAAATACAGCCAGTTTTACGCGGAAATTACGAAAAACTCTTTACAGCTTCTGCCTGGTGGCCGGCGAAAATACTTCTCTCATCATTATAGTAACGGATGAAATCGTCCATCATTTCGTGGCCGAAAAGGGTGCCGTCCTCATTTACAGAGTCCACATAAGGTGTGTAGTAAGTGCCGTACTTTGAGAAGTTTGCCCAAAGCAGGAAGTAGGAAGCGTTGGACTTTGACGCGCAGTCGAGAATGTCGCTGTGCCAATGCATATTAAGGTTACCTGTAAGGTGGATGGATGTTGCGTGGCAATCTTTGTCAGGACGCTTGCTTGCAAGCCCAGTCTCCGTAACAGCCATAAGCTTTTTGTGGGCAACGGAGAATTCATCCAGTATAGCCAGCTGGTTTTTAAATCTTTCAAAGAAGACATCGCCTTCGCCGTCCTCCGTTTCAGGGTCATACATATCAACGCCCACAAGATCCACAAGGTCATCGCCGGGAAACCGCTCCCCGTACTCTTTGGCGTCCTTATTCTCGCTTCCCGGGCTGTAGGCGTAGAGGAGATTATGAACTCCCTTTGTATCCCTGAGATACTCGACGATATAGCGCCAAAGGGCCTTGAATTCATCGGGAGTGCAGTGGTCTGCACCCCACCAGAACCAGCTTCCTGTGTTTTCGTGAAGAGGTCTGAAAAAGAAAGGTTTCTCAACAGCCTTCGCGAACATAGCGACAATATCGAGATATCTCGTAAATGCATCATTTGCCTTTCCGCCGGGCATTACCTCGAGGACTACTTTTCCTTCGCAGCGGTTAGGTGTATATTCTTTATAATTGTACTTCGCAATGGCGGGAGATACGCCTTCAACGTAGCCTTCTCGGATCTTGCTGAATAAAAAGTTTGGCATATGCGCGGAAAGGGAAAAGACTCCGCCAAGGTCTATGGCGCGTCTTGCAAGGGCCGCAGCAGCGTAAATATCAGCTTCAGTTTTGTCCAGAGTGGCAGTATCTATTTTTTCAAGAGCTTTCCAGCCGGGGATGTCTGATGTATATTGCCTGTTAAGACGCTCCGCAGAAAACTCTACTCCCGTAAAGCTGAGGACGTCAAAGGCCTGAAGCGCAGGATAGTCTCCAGTAAGGTCGAAAGTATCCGAATGTGAAGCATCACGGTCACCGGCCTTGCACTGGAGATTGTTTTCCTGCCCGAACATAACAAACTTAGAGCGTCCTATGGCATCCATATACTTGTAAAGGCTTCTGACAGATGCGTCACAATCTTTATCGACGGTTGTAAACTCGTCGTCTGAAAGCAGCTTTACGGTCTCTGTTCCCGAGGCGCATGTAACGGATAGAACGCCGGCCTCTTCGTCAAAAACTACTTTATTCTTGTTTAAAGGAAGAACTTTTGAATTAACATAAGCGTCTTGCATCATAGTAACCCTTTCTTTAAGCGTCGTTTTATCGTATAGTAACGTAATAAAAAGTGGAATTCAATAGGAATATTTTATATACTTATAACATGATTTCAAAAAACATGAACAGAATCTTTAATTTCACAAATACATACGACCCGGAAAAATACGAGGATTTCAGCCTGATAGACTGCTCGGGGCTTAGTGGGACCGATATGTACCTTGATGATGAGGCACATAAAAAAATTTCACATCTTATAAAAGACAGCGCCCCCGGAAAGCCCTACTCGGGAATCCATCTGATCGACTCGGGAAATTATCATTATATGACTCGCCTTTTTACGGAGTTTATTGATGAGCCCTATGACCTATTGTTTTTTGACAATCATACGGATATGAAGCCCGCGATGTTTGATATGTTAAGCTGCGGCTCCTGGGCTGAGGACGTATTAAAAAACGATCCAAATCTTAGAAAGATATTTATGATAGGACCGTCGCAAAAAAGCATATCCGAGCTTTCGGAGGATGTATTATCGAGCGAAAAGCTTGTAGCCATATCTGCAGAGGAACTTGAGAAGATGGCGCCGTCTGAGATATTCCAAAGGCTTGCGTGGGCTGCTCCGGTAGATGGCGAGGCACGAAGCAAAAACGGAGGAAGCGCTATAGCCCTATATATTTCAATTGACAAAGATGTCATATCTTCTGCTGAAATAGAAACAAACTGGGACCAGGGAAGCCTGAGCCTGGCAGTCCTTTTAAAAATATTGGAGGAAATCTGCAAAAGCAGAAAAATATTAGGCGCTGATATCTGCGGACTCCTACCGGAGAGTGCGGGAAGAAGCCGGGGAGAGAGCGGCGCGGTAAAGTACTCTCTTTTAGAGAGCGATCTAAAGATAATAGAGGTTTTGAAAAAATATGTCTGATTTTTTACCTGCAGAATTTGAAAACAGAATGAGAAAAGAGCTTGGGGATGAGTACGAGGCCTTCGAGGAGGCTTTAAGAAGCGAAAGATACAGAGGGCTCAGGATCAATCCTTTAAAGAAAAGAGCAGAGCTTACGATAAGAGAGCCCGGTGAAAATCCCGGGGCATCCGAAGAAACAGGCTCTTCAGTAAGCACCTCTCCAGAAGCTCTCTTTAATCTTACGGAAAAGATTGACTGGGCAGACGGCGGGTATTACTACGGAGATGAAACTCCGGGAAAACACCCGTACCATGAAGCCGGAGTATATTATATCCAGGAGCCCAGCGCGATGCTTCCCGCTTCCCTTCTTGGGGCTAAGCCGGGGGAAAAGATCCTCGACCTTTGCGCCGCACCGGGAGGGAAAAGTACCCAGATAGCGGCGATGATGGCGGGTGAGGGACTTCTCGTATCAAATGAGATAAATTCAAAAAGGGCGGCTATATTATCGGAAAATATAGAAAGAATGGGAATCAGAAATGCCGTAGTAACAAGCGAATCTCCCGATAGCCTTGCGCCGAGATTCGAAGGCTTCTTTGACCGGATCATGGTTGATGCACCCTGCTCCGGGGAGGGAATGTTTAGGAAAAACGACGAAGCTATAAAACAGTGGAGCCCGGAAAATGTCTCAGCCTGCGCCGAAAGGCAGGCGGGGATTTTGGACTGCGCAGCAAGAATGCTTCGAAGCGGAGGAAGGATCGTCTACTCCACCTGTACCTTTGCGAGAGAGGAAAACGAAGAGTCAATCGAGAATTTCCTTAAAAGACACCCCGACTTTACCTGCCTTAAGATGCACAGACTCTGGCCTCATAAGATAAAGGGAGAGGGACATTTCGCGGCAGAGCTTGTTAAAGCGGGGCCCGAGGCCGTAATTACATCACCTCAGCCACTGGCAGCAGCCGATAAAAAGAAGCTTAAAGAGTATCTTAAAGATATAGTAAAGGATGACTGCTTTGAAGAGAAAGGCCCTCTTTACTCCGGAAGCCTTGTAACCTTTGGTGAGAATATTTATCTTTGTCCGGCAGCTATGCCTTCCATAAAAGGACTTAAGGTTTTGAGACCCGGACTTTGCCTCGGAAGCTTAAAGAAGGACCGCTTTGAACCGGCACATTCCCTTGCACTCGCCCTGCAGGCGGATATGGCAGAGCGAAGCGTAAACTTAAATCTGAAGGATTCTGCAGACTACATAAAAGGTCTTACAAAAAATGCAGAAGGGGAAAAGGGCTGGTGCCTTGTGCTAACCGAAGGTTATAGCCTCGGTTGGGGTAAGATAGCGGGAGGGATCCTTAAAAACCACTATCCCAAGGGACTTAGAAAGGACCTTTGATACATGGATATTCTATATGAAGACAGCGATATAATTGTTGTAAAAAAGAGGGCGGGACTTGCAACCCAGACTAAAAAGATAGGCGAAAAAGACCTCGTAAGCGAGCTTAAAAACCATCTAAAGGGCGGGTATGTCGGCGTAATCCACAGGCTCGATCAGCCGGTTGAAGGACTGCTGGTTTTTGCAAAGACGAAAAAAGCGGCAGCGGTATTATCGTCGGAAGTCGGCGATAAAGAAGGAGCCGGCTTTTCAAAGATATACACCGCAATAGTACTTGCGGAAGCTGAGTATAAGGAAAGCGAATCCCTGACTGACTATATCTGTAAGACAAAGGAAGGAACGGCGAAGATACTAAGGGCCGGAGAGGAAAAAAGTTTCCCCGATGCAAAAATAGCGAGGCTTGATTATAAGGTTGAAGGAAAGCTTGAATTAAAGGAAAAGACTGAGCTAAAAGAGAAAGATGTAGGTGAAAAGGCAGAAGGCAAAGCTAAAGATGAAGCGGACAATTCCTGCGAAATTCTTAAGATACGCGTAACTCTTCACACAGGCCGCTTCCATCAGATAAGAGCTCAGCTCTCAGCCGCCGGCCTTCCTATTGTAGGGGACAGAAAATACGGAACTGACAAAGCTGTCAGCCTCGCTGCTTCTCTTGGCAGCAGATTCCCTTTTCTTTGCGCAAGTACGCTTAGCTTTAAACACCCGGTAAGCGGTAAAAATCTTGAATTTACCTGCGATGCGTTTCATGATATTATAGAAAACAAAATGACCTTAAAGGTAGATAGATAATGAATGTTTTAAAGGCTATAAAGGTGGCCGAGCTTAGGAAAAAGCTTTCCATTATACCTGCAAAGATAATAGTTGCTCTTGTGCTGACCCTTGGCGTATTTGTTGATTTCGTTAATCGCGAAAATATGCTGGCTAACGCCGTCGAGAAAATAAAGTCCGCTCCGAAAAATGCGCTGTTTCTGTTTCTTACAATATACGGTGCTGTTTCCTTCGTGTACATATTTATCAGACTTATGCATAACTGGCTCTTAGGGCTGATCCTTTCAATAGGAGCCGCGGCCCTTATAATTACTCAGGCCGGAAAGCTCGGAGGTCGCCTGCAGATAATCGCTCTTGTGGCGACGCTTATTTTGGGACCTGTTTTTGATATCATAAATCTCCTTAGATACCAGACCTTAAAGAGCGAAGTGATAAGAGCCGAAGAAGAGCGTATCGAGGAAAGCTACGGCGATGGGTTCGATGAGGGCTTCGCCAGAGGACTCAGACAGGGAGAGAGAAACGAACGCAGACGTCTTCGGGACTATGAAGAAGGGTATGAAGATGGCTACGAGAGTCGCAGAAGGCTTCGTGGGCATGATGATCGCCGCCTCTCTGATTATGACAGCAGTGACGGATACGAGGATGAAGATTACGGCGATGACTACGAAGACAGCCCGCGTCTGCGCCGTGATGAGGCTTACGATGAATACAGCGGCCGCCATTTAGATTATGATGACTACGAAGACGGATATGATGAGGACGAGGAGGACTACGACGAGCCGGGTTATGACTATGACGGCAACAGGTCCGAAAGCGCTGAAAGATATATCTCCGGAGACAGTTCCAATGCGCAGGGATTTTTTGCCGACTGCAAGAGCCCTGCCGATATAAAACGCAGATACCACGATCTTTGCAAGGTTTACCACCCTGACAGCGGAAATGGCTCTGCCGAGCTTTTCTACCGCATTAAGGATGAGTACGACAGGCTTACAGCCTCGATGTCGTGACAAAATATTTTTGCAGTGTTATAATTAAATTTACGTATTTTCAGCTTTGACAGGTTACTCGTTACAGAACGCAAGATTTCGCCTCCGGCGGAACAAGAGAGAGAATGGAAGAGAACGTTAGAGAAACTAAAAATATCAAAGTAATACGCATATTGGGCGCCGTTTTGGGAAACAGCGCGCTAATTTTGGTTACCACTTTGGCAATTGCGCTTCTCTTTGTTGTAAGTGTTATTCTCATCTTGACTCACGGTCCTTCGAGCCAGGCGAAATATATTTTTGTCAATTCCTGTCATGAGACCAGCGCCTTAAAGTTTTTACCTTACTGGTTTTTGAGTGACGATGAGGTGGACAGGCTCCTTTTACCAATATCCGAAGATGACGGATACAGAGAGCTTGGATACGGCCCCGAAGCGGCGGAAAATACCGGAGAAAACGAGACTGCCGAAGTCTTTTTGCCGGCCGATGAGGATGATGGATTTACGGACGGAATAAAGATAGAGGATGTGTACGGAGACACCTATCGCGGAAAAGTGATGCTTATAAGGGATCCCGAAAGAGTAACCTTTGGTGTGCTTAATTCCTACAGCGAGGACGGATACGGAAAATACCTTTATAAATTTATAGAAGATACCGGAGCGATCGGAGGAGTCAACGGCGGCGGATTTGCCGATGAAGAAGGCAGAGGCCACGGAGGATGCCCCGACGGATTTGTTATCAAGGATGGCAAGATCATTTACGGTGCTGACCTTGGAGTTTGCAACAACTTTATCGGCTTTGACGAAGACCATAAGCTCCTTTTAAAGAGCTGCACAGCAAACCAGGCTCTTAACGCCGGCGCGGTAGAAGGTTTTACCTTTGAGATGGGCAGCGTACTTATAAGGGACGGGAACCCTGCGAGGAAGCTGGGAGGCGGTTACAATCCCCGGACAGCTATCGGGCAAAAGGCTGATGGAACGGTAATACTCGTTGTTATCGAGGGACGGCACGCTGCGAGCCTTGGAGCTACAAGAGACGATCTTGTTAAGATTATGGAATACTACGAGGCGGAAAATGCCACTATGCTTGACGGCGGCTCCTCCGCTGAGATGCGATATGACGGCGAACAGCTGACAAGAGGAAGCGGAATCATCGGAATGCGCCCTCTCCCCAACGCCGTACTTGTAATGCCGGAGGGTGAAAAATGAAGAATCCGGTAGTGCGTAGAATCTTTTTTGTATATCTCGGGATGCTGGTTGCAGTGGCGCTGTTTTTCCTTGCTCTACTTTGGAGAAGCCTTGTGATGTACCAGACAAACTACGAGGACGAACAGCAGGTTCTTGAGACTTTGAAAAATGCCGAAAGAGCGCCTCAAAGGACTTTTTTGCAGTTTGCAGAGCAGCTTACGGCCGAAGAGCTCGCTAACCTTTGGTTAGAGGATAATCAAAACGCTCCGGAGTCTGAACTTACCGTGACAAGCTATTTTACAGACCTATTAAGCGCCGAAGAGATTGGATATTACAAGTCCAGAAAAAGTACCAAAAAGGCTCCCGTCTTTGAGATTTTCGCCGGAGAAAGCCCGGTTGCAAGAGTATATCTGACCGGGGCAGGTTCTAAGTGGGAAGTTGAGGATGTCCGGGTTTTTGCAAATGGAAAAGAAGAGTTTACCTGCTGCGTGCCGGAAGGTACGATAGTTTCTTTAAACGGAAAAGAACTGGGGAGCAGCTACGCCGATAAAACCGGGATCGTTAAATTTCCTTACGACAGAGAAAGAGACCTCTACAAGGACCTTTTGAAAAATGAGGTCATGTGGACAAAAGTCAGAGCGGACGGACTTTTGTCGGTTCCCGAATACGAGATAACAGCAAAGGAAGGGGAGATCATTTCCAAAGAGGAAATCCCTGATGCTTCCGGAGGCTTTTATATACTATATGCTGACGAAGAACTTACTGAAAAACTGACTGGGGTGTCGGAAGGGTTCTTAAACGCGTATCTTACTTACTACACATACGGCAAGAATATGATCGATGACCATATCGCCAAGGCACAAAGCTACTGCTTCGCAAATTCCCCCGCGGACAAGTCGCTGATAAATGCCTACGAGGACAGCGTAAGCTGGGCCTACGGACACACCAATCTTCGAAACGAGATTTTAGACGAGGGAAGACCGGTCAAGTGGGCGGACAATTGCTACTCGGTGGATATAAAGTATCATGCCTACGCTAAGCGCGGCGGCGAGGAGCTCGATTATTCAAGACAGGACGAGCTTATCAGAATCGTGATGCTTGATAAAGGAAACGGATACAAAGTGTACGCTTTTGACGTATCCCCTGCCGGAGAGTTTTTGGAATAGATATAAAGATTTTGGATATATTTGGAGGAAAGACATGCAAAACAAAGGAACTTATTATTTAACAACAGCAATTGCCTATACATCGGGCAAACCCCACATCGGAAATTCATATGAGATCGTTATGGCCGATGCCATTGTGAGACATAAAAGACTGCAGGGCTATGATTGCCGCTTCCAGACCGGAACAGACGAGCACGGTCAAAAGATCGAAGAGAAGGCTGCGGCAGCAGGCGTTACTCCCAAGGAGTTTGTTGATAATATAGCCGGCATCATTCGGGGAATCTGCGACAGCCTGAACGTTTCTTACGACAAGTTTATCCGTACCACCGATGCGGACCATGAGAAACAGGTTCAGAAGATGTTCAAGAAAATGTACGCAAAGGGAGATATCTACAAGGGAGCCTACGAAGGTCTCTACTGTACACCCTGCGAGTCTTTCTGGACCGAGAGCCAGCTCGTAGACGGTAAATGCCCCGACTGCGGACGTGAAGTTAAGCCCGCAAAAGAAGAGGCGTATTTCTTTAAGATGAGCAAGTACGCCGACAGACTTATGAAGTATTACGACGAGCATCCCGAGTTTATCCAGCCTGTTTCCAGAAAGAACGAGATGGTAAACAACTTCTTAAAGCCCGGACTTCAGGACCTTTGTGTATCGAGAACCTCTTTCAAGTGGGGTATTCCTGTTGATTTTGATGACAAACATGTCGTTTATGTATGGCTTGATGCTCTTTCAAACTATATCACGGGTCTCGGATACGACGCAGACGGCGAGAGCGGAGAGCTTTACAAGAAATACTGGCCCGCAGATCTTCATCTTATCGGAAAGGATATTCTCCGCTTCCATACCATCTACTGGCCTATCTTCCTTATGTCTCTTGGGGAGCCCCTTCCCAAGAAGATATTCGGACATCCCTGGCTTTTACAGGGTGGAGAAAAGATGAGTAAGTCTCGCGGAAACGTTATCTACGCTGACGATCTTATTGATCTGTTCGGAGTAGACGGCGTTCGTTACTATGTACTTCACGAGATGCCTTACGAAAATGACGGAACTATCACATGGGAACTTATGACCGAGAGATACAACTCGGATCTTGCCAATGTTCTTGGAAACCTTGTTAAGAGAACGATTTCCATGACCAATAAATATTTTGACGGAGTTGTCAGAAAAACCGGAGCTACGGCAGATGTTGATGCCGACCTTAAGGCTGTTGTTACCGCTGCAAGAGATAAGGTTGCGAAAAAGATGGATGACCTCAGAGTTGCTGATGCTATCGATGAAGTATTTGCGATCTTTAAGCGCTCCAATAAATATATCGATGAGACCGAGCCCTGGAGCCTTGCAAAGGATGATGCCAATAAGGACAGACTTTCCGAGGTTATGTACAATCTTACCGAGTCTATTGTGATCGGTGCAAATCTTCTCTATCCTTATATGCCCGAGACCGCTGACGCTATCCTTGCTCAGCTTTGCGAGACCGGAAAGAGAGATTACGAGGACCTTGATAAGTTCGGACTTTTCGAATCCGGCAAGAAGGTTACAGCAGAGCCCGAGATCCTCTTCGCAAGACTTGTTCCCGAAGAGATCATGAAAAAGGTTGAAGAGATCCGAGCAGCACAGAAGGCTGAGTACGAGAAAGAAAACGGAATTACTGCCGAAGATGCAAATGCTTCGGAAGAATCTGACGCAGATGTCATCGATATCGATCCTAAGGATACCATCACATACGACGACTTCTCAAAGCTTCAGCTTCAGGTTGGAGAGATCGTTAAGTGCGAGGCTGTTCCCAAGTCCAAAAAGCTTCTTTGCTCTCAGGTAAAGATCGGCAGCAAGACTCGCCAGATCCTTTCCGGTATAAAGGCAAGCTACTCTCCCGAGGAGATGGTAGGCAAGAAGGTTATGGTACTCGTAAACCTTCAGCCCAGAGAAATCGCAGGACTTACCAGCGAGGGAATGATCCTTTGCGCCGAAGACGCCGAAGGAAAGCTTGCGATCATGGTTCCCGACAGACCTATGCCTGCCGGAGCTGAGATTTGCTAATAACAGCGGATTGAATAATACATTCTGAATACACTTGTGTAATGAAGAATGTATTATTCGAAGGCGCCCCACCACATGAGCAAAAAAGTGATTTTTCAAAGAAAAATCGCGATTTGCGAAGGTGGTGAGGATTGCGAGAATTACGAAGTAATGGAGCAATCCGTTATTAAATAAAGGAGGACGTGCCCATGAAAAAGGAAGAGTTCTACTTCGACTCCAGAGATGGTATAAGCAAGATCCATGCTACGAGATATATGCCCGATGACGGTGATATCAGGGGTGTCTATCAGATCATACACGGTATGAGCGAGTACTTTGGCCGATACGAGGATATAGCCCGCTTTTTGACAGACAGGGGATTTGTAGTTGTGGGCGACGACCATCTCGGCCACGGGAAAAGCGTGCCTGAGGGCGGCCTCAAGGGATATTTTTGCGAGAACGATCCTGCGACGGTTGTTGTCAGGGATGTACACAGACTTAAGAAGATGACCCAGGAACTCTACCCCGGTGTGCCCTACTTTATTATGGGCCACAGCATGGGATCCTTTATTGCGCGCAATTATATTATGCGCTACGGAACCGGTATAAAAGGAGCCGTTATTATGGGAACCGGCAACCAGACTAAGCCCCTTATTGCGGTATCAAAATGCGTTGCCGGTATCCAGAAGCTTTTCTTAGGAGATAAGCATCCCGCCCTTTTTATAAACAATCTCGCCTTTGGCGGATACAATAAGCGGATCGAAAATCCGAGAACGCCCTTCGACTGGCTCAGCGTCAATAAAGAAAATGTTGACAGATACATTGAAGATCCGGATTGCGGCTTTCTGTTTACCGTAAACGGATTTCGGACTTTATTTGAACTGATATCGAGGCTTCTTAGTAAAAAGAACTTAAAGAAGGTCCCTGCAGATCTTCCGATATTCTTTGTATCCGGCGCCGAGGACCCTGTAGGCGATTACGGAAAGGGAGTTTTAAAGGCTAAGAAAGCACTTGAGGACTTGGGAGTAAAGGATATTTCCTTAAAGCTTTACCCCGGACTCAGACATGAGATTCTTAACGAAGATGAAAAGGAAACTGTCAAAGAGGATATTTACGAGTGGCTGACAAAAAGACTGTAGAGCTTCTTACGACGACTCCTTATGATTATCGCTGGGCGAGAGCGGAAGAATGGAAACCCGCCATGATGATGGTGTGGAAGACATTTATGAAATTTGAATCTCCCGATTACTCCCAGGAGGGCGTCAAAGAGTTTTTTGAATTCATAACCGATGATGACATATACAAGGCTTTCCTTGGAGGCACCTACCGGATGATGGTAGCTCTTGACGGAGACCGCATAATCGGCGTGGGCTCCGTAAGGAATATGAATATCCTTTCCCTTCTTTTTGTGGACGAAGATTACCATAAACAAGGGGTTGGGACTGTTCTTTTAGAGCTTCTCGGAAGCTACGTAAAAGAGACCAACAAAGAGTTTATCTTTAAGGTTAAGGCGGCGCCCTATGCCGTGGATTTTTACAAAAACAGGGGGTTTTGCGCCACATCATGTGAGCAGGAAAAAGGCGGGATAAGAGTTACGCCTATGGAGAAAGTACTATGAAGATTTTTAATCCTGACAGCCCTTTTATGGTTGTGCTGTCGAGAATCGCAGATCTTATACTTATAAATTTATTTACACTCATACTTTGCATCCCGGTTGTAACAGCCGGCGCAGCTATAACCGCCGGTTACTATACTCTTTTAAAGATAAGAAGGGACGAGGACAGCGGTACAACAAAGCTGTACTTTGGGTCCTTTAAGGAAAACTTTAAGCAGGCAACGGTTATCTGGCTGATCTTTCTTTTGATACTCGGAATCCCGGTTTATATCCTTGCCGTAGTCAATTCCAATTATGCGGAGGTTGTTCCGGCTGCGGCGAAGGTTATGCTCGGAGGAGCGATCCTTTTGGTGGCTTTCCTTTTTTCGATGGTATTCCCGGTTCTTTCGAGATTCGGAAATACGATCCCCGGTACTATTAAGACCGGCGTGATCGTAGCCATCAGCAATCCGCCGAGATCTTTCCTTATTGTTGTGATGACCGTAGCACCGTTTTATCTTTGCTACAACTTTTTACAGCTTTTACCTATCATACTGATGTTTGGATATTCACTTCCCGCCTTTTTGACAGTATGCCTTTACAATAAACAGTTCCTTAAAATGGAGGAGAAGGCAAACGAGGCGGCAGGCATCCCGAAGCCGGGCTCGGAGGATGAACACATCTTCAGCGATGAACGGACTATTACTGACGAACATACAAATTGAACATAAAAGAGGTGGCAAATTGTTCAAATTGTCGCCTCTTTTATTATTTTTTAAGAAATAATGTCAATTTTGACAAAATGAATAGAAATCTTTGTTTAAATGAGTTATGGCGAAAACCCCCTTACATCGGTATACTAATCATTGTAATTTTTGTTTTGCCTAAAACGTAACTTGAAAGGAGCTATTAAAATGGCAGGATTGTCTTTAAAGAACATTTGCAAGGTTTATCCTAACGGCTTTGAAGCAGTTAAGAACTTCAACCTTGAGATCGCTGACCAGGAGTTCATCATCTTCGTTGGACCTTCAGGATGCGGTAAATCTACTACTCTTCGTATGATCGCTGGACTTGAGGATATCTCTTCCGGTGAGCTCAGAATCGGTGACAGACTCGTTAACGATGTAGAGCCCAAGGATCGTGACATCGCGATGGTATTCCAGAACTACGCTTTGTATCCTCATATGTCAGTTCGTGATAATATGGCTTTCGGACTTAAGCTTAGAAAGGTTCCCAAGGACCAGATTGAAAAGATGGTAAACGAGGCAGCTAAGATCCTCGACCTTACCGCTCTTCTTGATCGTAAGCCTAAGGCTCTTTCCGGTGGACAGAGACAGCGTGTTGCCATGGGACGTGCTATCGTGCGTAACCCCAAGGTATTCCTCATGGACGAGCCTCTTTCAAACCTCGATGCAAAGCTTCGTGTACAGATGAGAATCGAGATCGCTAAGCTTCATCAGAGACTTGGTACCACCATCATCTACGTTACCCACGACCAGACCGAGGCTATGACCCTTGGTGATCGTATCGTAGTTATGAAGGACGGTGTTATCCAGCAGGTTGACACTCCTCAGAACCTCTACGAGAAGCCCGCAAACCTCTTCGTAGCAGGATTCATGGGATCACCTCAGATGAACTTCCTTGATGCTACCGTTAAGGTTAACGGAGACGTTGCAAGCCTTGAGATCGCAGGACATGCAATTCCTCTTCCTCCCGCTAAGTCAAAGAAGCTTATCGAGGGTGGTTATGACGGAAAGGTTGTTACCTTCGGTATCCGTCCTGAGGATGTATATGATTCAGAGATGTACATCGAGGCATCTCCTCAGTCAGTATTCGAGTCAACCATCAAGGTTTACGAGCTTCTTGGTGCTGAAGTATACCTTTACTTCGATCTTGAGGAGTTCCCCATCACCGCTAGAGTTGATTCTCGTACAACCGCTAGACCCGGTGACTCCATCAAGTTTGCTATTGATGTTGAGAAGATCCACGTTTTCGACAAGGAAACCGAGAAGACCATCACCAACTAGTAATCATTTCAAATGTATTAAAGAGCCCCGGCACAACCTGCCGGGGCATTTTTGAGGATAAGTATGATTCCAAATTCAGTAATAGAAAACTGTATAGAAGATTTATACAATATTACCAAAACCGATATTGCGGCATATGACGGACGGGGAAAACTTATCGTTTGCGCCGGAGATGTAAAGGCTGAGTCCTCGCATCTGCAGGCTTTTCTTGATTCCCCTGCCGATTCTCAGGTAATCGGAGAAAGCCACCTTATGAAGGTGACCGAGGATGAGGAGAATGCGTACATCATCGTAACCGGCGGACAGGGAGATAATGCTTACAACGTCGGAAGGATCGCTGTTTCCCAGATAAAAGCACTTCAGATCGCGTACCAGGAAAAGTACGATAAAAACAGCTTTTATCAAAATCTTATATTGGATAATATGCTTCTTGTTGATATCTACAACAGAGCCAAGAAGCTTCATATAGACACAAAAGGATGGCGCACTGTATTTTTGATCGATGTTAAACATGACGTTAAAAATATTGCGACTGAGCTTTTAAAGATGGCTTACCACTCTCAAACAGGCAGCGTTATTACTGCTGTTGACGAGGAAAAGATCATCCTTATAAAGACCTTTGACAAAAAGCCTGAGACAGAAGACCTCGAGCAGATAGGAGAGACTATAGTTTCTCTTATAAATACCGAGGCTATGACCAACGCGAAGGTTGCTTTCGGAAATCCCGTTGAGGAGTTAAAGGACGTTTCGAAATCTTATAAAGAAGGAAAGCTTGCTCTTGAGGTAAGCAACATCTTCTATGAAGAGAAAAGTATCGCTGCCTACTCCGAGCTTGGAATCGGAAGGCTTATTTACCAGCTTCCCGTTAATCTTTGCGAGATGTTCCTCGAAGAAGTATTCGGAGGCGGACTACCTCCGGAGCTTGATGAAGAGACTATTGCGATGATCGGAAAGTTTTTGGAGAACAATCTTAATGTATCCCAGACTTCCGAACAGCTCTATATGCACAGACACACGATCCTCTACCGTCTCGACAAGGTACAGAAGGCGACGGGCCTTAACCTCAGAGAGTTTGAGGATGCCCTTACCTATCGAATCGCCATGATGGTCCAAAGGTATCTTGATTATCTTAAGCAGATGCCTTCGTAAATTTGAGTAAAATAAAAAGGCCTTTGCCATTCAAAGACCTTCGTAATCAAATGCCGGAATAAAGCTTTCTTCAGCGGTATCACCCTCCTGAATGAAAGCTTTTTCTATGCCCAGCTTTAGAGCAAAACTGACAACTCTATCATATTCATCCTGCGTTACTTTTCTTGTAAGCTCCGGAAACCTTGAACAGAGCGGAGAATCCGGATCCGTAATATGAGCCATTGGCGTGTACTGGTTCATAATACTTATATAAATACTGTCTCCGTAGGTTTCGTGGAGATACCTAAGTATCTTCTTACTGTCTTTTGTCTGCCCGGGGAGGATGAGATGACGGACGATCATTCCTCGCTTCATCAGGACATCGCCGCTGTAATCAAAAATTTCACTACTCTGTCCCTTGACAAATTCAGATTCCTCAAAAACTTCACAGCTTGGTCCCTTTTTTGAGGTAACTTCGAAAACAGGAACTCCGACCTGCCGGTACATTTCAGCTATAGCTTCGCATGCTCTTTCAAAATAATCGGGAGCCGCGCTGTACTTTGACGAAAGCTCGCTTGAATAATACTTCATATCCGGAAGATAAATATCCACAAGGCCGTCAAGCATCTTTATGGAAGAGACGCTTTCATATCCCCCGCAGTTAAATATGACAGGAATGTCAAGGCTCCTTTCCTTGGCTTTTTCCAGGGCTTTTACGATCTGCGGTATAAAGGGAGTCCCCGTGACAAGATTGATGTTGTGGGCTCCCTTTTCTTTAAGCTCGAAAAAGATTTCTGCGAGGCGGCCTTCGCTGATTTCGCGGCCCACATCCCCGAGAGCGATATTATAGTTTTGACAGAAAACGCACCTGAGATTGCATCCGGAGAAAAAGACAGCTCCGCTTCCACGGTTTCCGGACAAAACGGGCTCCTCCCAAAAGTGGAGAGCTGCTCTTGCAGCTTTGATTGCAGAAGTCTGTCCGCAATACCCGGTTTCGCCGGCTGATCTGTTAATTTTGCAATTTCTTGGGCATAATGTGCAGGATGTAAGCATTTTTTATACGATAGGCCTTAAAATAGGCCGTTATTTGCAGGGTTTATATCAAAACCTCAAAGGGAAAGTAATTAAAAAAAATATTCAAAACAAAATAAAAATCATCCTCTGTAAGGAACCCGCCTGAGCTGCAAGCCCAGCGCCCTCACGGCACATGGAGCATCTGCTTAGTGCTGCTTCGTTCCCGACCTGACACGGTTCGCAGCGTCGCATTGCGCGAGACCAGACAAGCCTGCCCAGACGGATTCCTTACAAAAGACGATTGTCGCGAAGATAAGTTTATAGAATTTTAGGGCTTGTGTCAAGGGCAAATCGGTCTTATAGTATATTTATGAAACTGTGGCCGAAATGACAGGCCCCCATATGTATAATTATTAATACTTATCAAAGAAACTAAACCCGGAGGTGATCATATGGCAGACAATAATAATCTTGGAAACGAATGGAAATCTACAGCTTACAATCTCGGAGGAGCTTTTGTTGAGCTTGGAAAGACTCTTATGCATTCTATAAAAAAGGGTGTTGATATCGCTTACGATGCTATGAATGATTTTGATAACAATAAAAATAAGAAGGGTGGAAACAGTGGAAACGGAGGCAACTAAAAAAGGACTTACAGGTTCAGCCATAAAGATTATCGCGATGGCCTGTATGTTTATTGACCATTTCGGAGCATCTGTTTACCAGGGACTTATGTACTCCGGTAAATGGGGCGGTTTAGATACCTATTTTTTTGGAGCTTTAACCGGACCCGGAATTGATTCGAAGGTTTATCTGGGATATATGATACTTCGCTGTATCGGAAGGATAAGCTTTCCTATATACTGTTTCTTCCTTATAGAAGGCTTCGGATACACAAGAAGCAAATGGAAGTATCTCCTGCGAATGATGATCTTCGCCGCTGTTTCGGAGGTGCCTTTTGACATGGCTATCTTTGGAAGCTTCTTCTACTATCATTATCAAAATGTATTTTTTACCCTTGCCATCGGCCTTTTGATGATCTGGGGTATCGATACTTTTACAAAAAGGGAAAATGGAAAAGGACTGACTTTCCTTTTCTGCGCGTTGGGATGTATAACCGGCGGTTATGGTCTTACAACTCTTGTTTATGATTTTGTAGTAGAGATTGCAGCGCAGTTTTTCGGAGCGTACTCTACCGCTGTTTTTTTCTTTGGAATGGTAGGCGCCTTTGCCTTTGCTTTACTTATACTGATGGTAGTCTTAAACGAGCTTGATAAATCAGACCTCTTAAAGAAAATTTCGGTAACGGCAGCCTTTGCGGGATGTGCCTGCCTCTTAGCGGAGCAAACTCCCTTTGGAATTACGACGGATTACGGTACGGTAGGAATCGCGACGATCCTTATCATCTATCTTTTAAGGAAGTGGCGTATGCCTTCGATCTGTGCCGGATGCGGAGTACTCGCGGTATTTAGTTTTATGGAGATCCCCGGATTTTTATGCGTGCCTCTTATAAAGGCCTACAACGGGGAAAGAGGAAAGGGAAACAAATACCTTTTCTACGCCTTTTACCCGGTGCATCTGCTTATTTTAGGGCTTATCTGCTTCGTACTGAAGTTAAATCCATGGCAGGGATAAAGAAAGCTGCTTAGGACTGAAAGCTTAAAAGATAAGAATAAGTATAAGAATAACAACAAGTATAAAAATCAGAAACACAATATAAAGAAGGAAAAGAAAGATGTTAGTTCAAAAGTATAAAGATATGCTCTCGGGAAAATCAGTTATCAGAGAGCTTTCGGAGTTCGCTACCGCAAGAGGAAAGGAAATCGGATATGAAAATGTATTCGATTACAGCCTCGGGAATCCCAGCGTCCCCGTTCCGCAGGAGTTTACGGATACGATGATAAAGCTCCTTCAGGAAAAGGATCCGGCTTATCTTCACGGATATTCTCCCAGCCTTACAATACCATCGGTTAGGGAGAAAGTTGCCGCTTCCCTTGAGAGAAGATTCGGAATCCCTTATCGTATGCAGCATGTATTTATGACTGCGGGAGCTGCCGGAGCTATCGCACACGCTGTAAGACTTGTTACCGTACCCGGAGATGAGGTGCTTACCTTTGCTCCCTTCTTCCCCGAGTATCACCCTTACGTCGATCTTTCCGGCGCGGTATTAAAGGTTGTACCTCCTCAGTTTGATTCTTTCCAGATAAACTTTGAAAAAGCAGCTGAGATGATGACAGAGAAGGTTATGGCTGTACTTATCAATACACCCAATAATCCTACCGGCGTCGTTTACTCCGAGGAGACATTGAAAAAACTTGCCGCCCTTATGACCGAAAAGTCAAGGCAGTACGGCCATCCGATCTACCTTATTACCGACGAACCCTACAGAGAGATCGTGTTTGGAGGAAAAGAAGCGCCCTGCGTTTCCAAGTATTACGACAATTCGATCATGTGCTATTCCTTCTCCAAATCCCTTTCGATACCCGGAGAAAGAATCGGATATCTTGCGGTCAATCCCGCTTGCGAGGAAGCGGAAACTCTGGTCAATATGTGCGGACAGATATCCCGCGGCATAGGCCACAACTGCCCTTCGTCTATCATACAGCTTGCAGTCGGAGAGTGCGTAGATCTTACGGCTGATCTAAGCGTATATGAGACAAATATGAACCTTATATATAATGAACTGAAGGATCTCGGACTAACCGTTGTCAAGCCTGACGGAACCTTTTATATCTTCCCCAAGGCACCGGAAGAGGATGCAAAAGCATTTTCAAAAAAGGCGCTTAAGTATGATCTTATCCTTGTTCCCGCGGACACCTTCGGAGCTCCCGGATACTTTAGAATGGCGTACTGCATAGATACCGAGAAGGTTGAAAGATCCCTTCCCGTACTTAGAAAATTCATTAAAGAGAACTATTGATCTCGGAACCATTGTTTAGTTTTGGTGAGAGAATATGCACAAAATATGCATAAAAAAACGCCGAAAAGTTGACAATAGCCGAAAAAAGCGATACTATGGCAACGTTAGGACAATTTTTCATTAATTCGTAACTAATTAACACTATATCTATTGTTCCAGAAGGGAGATGTCATCATGGCAGTTACCAAAAAGACCGTAGCTAAGGCTACAACCGCTAGCACTGAAGTTAAGACCGAAGCAGCAGCTGCAAAGGCTGCACAGAAGGCTGAAGCTCCTAAGGCTGAGAAGAAGGCTCCTGCTAAGAAAGCAGTAGCAAAGAAGCCTGCAGCTAAAAAGGAAGTAGCAAAGAAAGAAGTTGCTAAAAAAGAAGTAGCTAAGAAAGAAACTGCTAAGAAAACCGCAGCAAAGAAGCCCGCTGCAAAGAAGGCAGCAGCTAAAAAGCCCGCAGCAAAGACCGTAGCCAAGAAGACTACCGCAAAGAAGACTGCAGCTAAGAAGGCTGTTAAGGTTAATGCAGAGATTTCAGTACAGTTTGCCGAGAAGGATTACTCTTACGATCAGCTCGTTAAGATCGCTAAGGACGTATGGAAGTACGACCTTAAGGGTAAGGCAAGCGAGCTTACAGAGATCAAGCTTTACGTTAAGCCCGAAGAGAGCAGAGTTTACTATGTTCTCAATGGAAAGGACGGATCTTTCGAGATTTAATCTCTTTTCCTATATATTATAAAGTTTTACTTTGATTTAAACAGTGACAAACTCCATCCGTTTTTATAGCGGATGGAGTTTTTGCTTATATATATCCTTACTTTATAATTCTTTTATATTTTATGAGTTGACATCTTGGGAGCATAGTGATATTTTAGTATACACAAGATGTTAGCACTCTTTGATATCGAGTGCTAACAACAAGACCAAAGCTTAAGGAAGCTTTCCTACAACAGTAAAGGAGCGGACGCGATGGAGATGGACGAACGCAAGACAAAGATCTTGCAGGCTATCATCAGAAACTATCTTGAAACCGGCGAACCCGTCGGAAGCCGGACGATTTCAAAATATACCGATCTGAATCTCAGCTCCGCTACTATACGAAATGAGATGGCGGACCTAGAGGAGATGGGATATATAATCCAGCCTCATACTTCTGCGGGACGTATTCCTTCCGATAAGGGCTATCGCTTCTATGTAGATACCCTGATGGAGGCGAAGGAACGTGAAGTTGCCGATATGAAGGATATGCTTCTCGAAAGGCAGGATAAGCTCGAGGATATGCTTAAAACCGTAGTCAAGTATCTTGCAAAGGATACCCAGTACGCTACGATGATAACAGCTCCTACGACTCACCTCAACAAGCTTAAATTCATCCAGCTCTCCAGAGTCGATGCAGGCCACCTTCTCGCTGTAGTCGTTATCGAGGGAAATATGATCCGCAACCGTATGATCGATGTTGCGGAGGAGATCGACGACGAGACGATGCTTAAGTTGAATATGCTCCTTAATACACAGCTTAACGGCCTTGCAATCGAACAGATAAACTTAAGCATGGTAGCAAAGCTAAAGCAGCAGGCGGGAATCCACAGCGGCGTTATCGGAGATGTTATCGATGAAGTAATCGAAACCCTTTCCGAGGACAAGGACCTTGAGGTTTATACAAGCGGAGCAAACAACATCTTTAAATACCCCGAGCTTGCGGACAATGAAAACGCCAGCCGACTTATTTCCGCTTTTGAGGAAAAGGAAATCCTCGGAGATATCATCCAGCCCGGCGAGGGAAGCGATGAAACCGGAATCCAGGTATATATCGGAGGGGAGAACAAAAACAGCGGAATGCAGGATTGCAGCGTTGTTACAGCTACTTATGATCTCGGCGACGGTATGAAGGGAACGATAGGAATCGTCGGACCGAGAAGAATGGATTATGACAAGGTTGTCGGAACACTTAAATCAATAAAGACTAAATTGGATGACCTTTACAGAAAAGAATAGTATTAAATAAATAGTAGAAAGGTACTGAAAATGGCAGAAGAGGAAATTAAGAAAGAGGCATCGCAGGAGGCGGCTGAGGATACAAAAGAAACAAAGGCCGAAGAGGCAAAGGCTGAGGAAGCTAAGACCGAAGAGCCTTCAAAGAAATCCAAGAAAGAAAAGCCTTCAAAAACAGATAAAGAAAAGGAAGCCTTAAAAGAACAGGTTTCGGTTCTCGAAGATAAAGTAAAGCGTCAGCTTGCCGAGTTCGAAAACTTCAGAAACCGTACCGAGAAAGAAAAGACCGCAAGCTACGACAACGGAGCTGCAAATGCTTTAAAGAAATTCTTACCGGTAGTTGATAACTTTGAAAGAGGACTTGCAAGCGTTCCCGAAGATAAAAAGGATGATCCTTTTGTACAGGGTATGGACAAGATCTACAGACAGTTCGTTACCGAACTTGAAAATATCGGAGTTGAGCCCATTGAAGCTTTGGGACTTCCCCTTGATCCCAATCTTCATAACGCCGTTACCCAGCAGGAGAGCGACGAATACGAACCCGGAACAATATGTGCCGAGCTTCAAAAGGGTTACACCTACCACGGTATCGTACTCAGATACAGCATGGTAGCCGTAGTTCCCGAATAAAACAATTTCCCAACCGATGGTTAAAGCCACTGAGCGGATTTAAAGAATATATCAAAATAAAAGAAAGCATCTATATAATATAGAGGAGGCAATAATTATGAGTAAGATAATCGGAATCGACCTTGGAACAACAAACAGTTGCGTAGCAGTTATGGAAGGTGGTAAGCCTACCGTTATCGCTAACGCAGAAGGTGCAAGAACAACACCTTCAATCGTAGCATTTACAAAGAACGGCGAGAGACTTGTCGGAGAGCCCGCTAAGCGTCAGGCAGTTACCAACGCTGACAAGACCATCTCTTCTATCAAGAGAGATATGGGTACCGACAGAGGACGTACTATCGATGACAAAAAGTACAGCCCTCAGCAGATCTCAGCTATGATCCTTCAGAAGCTTAAGGCTGATGCAGAGAGCTATCTCGGCGAGAAGGTTTCAGAAGCAGTTATCACCGTTCCCGCATACTTCAACGACGCTCAGCGTCAGGCTACTAAGGACGCAGGTAAGATCGCAGGACTCGATGTAAAGCGTATCATCAACGAGCCTACCGCTGCAGCTCTTGCTTACGGACTTGACAATGAAAAAGAGCAGAAGATTATGGTTTACGACCTTGGTGGCGGTACATTCGATGTATCCATCATCGAGATCGGTGACGGCGTAATCGAAGTTCTTGCAACCAATGGTGATACGCACCTCGGTGGTGATGACTTCGATAACAAGATCATTAACTGGATGCTTGATGAGTTCAAGAAGGCTGAAGGCGTAGACCTTTCAAACGATAAGATGGCAATGCAGAGACTTAAAGAGGCTGCTGAGAAGGCAAAGAAGGAGCTTTCCGCTTCCACTACCACAAACATCAACCTTCCTTTCATCACTGCAACTGCTGAAGGCCCTAAGCACTTCGATATGGACCTTTCAAGAGCTAAGTTCGACGACCTTACAAGAGACCTCGTTGACAGAACTGCAATCCCCGTACAGAACGCTATGAAGGATGCAGGACTTACAAATGCAGATATCGGACAGGTTCTCCTCGTTGGTGGATCTACCCGTATCCCCGCTGTACAGGACAAGGTTCGTCAGCTTACCGGCAAGGAGCCTTCAAAGAGCCTTAACCCCGATGAGTGCGTAGCAATCGGAGCTTCCATCCAGGGTGGTAAGCTTGCAGGTGATGCAGGTGCCGGTGACATCCTTCTTCTCGATGTTACTCCCCTTACCCTCTCTATCGAGACTATGGGCGGCGTAGCTACACACCTTATCGAGAGAAATACAACCATCCCTACCAAGAAGAGCCAGGTATTCTCTACCGCAGCCGATAACCAGACTGCAGTTGATATCAACATCGTACAGGGTGAGAGACAGTTCGCAGCTGATAACAAGTCCCTCGGACAGTTCAGACTCGACGGTATCGCTCCCGCTCCCAGAGGAATCCCTCAGATCGAGGTTACCTTCGATATCGATGCAAACGGTATCGTAAACGTATCCGCTAAGGATCTTGGTACCGGAAAAGAGCAGCACATCACCATCACAGCAGGTTCCAATATGTCAGACGCTGAGATCGACAAGGCTATCCGCGAGGCACAGGAATTCGAAGCTCAGGATAAGAAGAAGAAAGAAGCTGTTGAGACTGTAAACGAGGCTGAGAGCTTTGCTCTCCAGACCGAGAAGGCTCTTTCAGAAGTAGGTGACAAGGTTTCCGAGTCCGAAAAGAGCACAGTACAGGCTGACGTAGATGCAGTTAAGTCAATCCTCGAGAGAGTAAAGGCAGATCCTGCAAACGCTACCGACGCTGACCTTGATGCACTCAAGAGCGCTAAGGAAAAGCTTACAACCTCAGCACAGGGCGTATTCACAAAGATGTATGAGAACGTTCAGGCACAGCAGCAGGCCGCACAGGGTGCAGCAGGACCTGAAGCAGGCGCATACACCGAGGCTCCTACCGGCAACGCCGGCAAATCCGACGACGTCGTTGATGCAGACTTCAGGGAGGTCTGAGCGATCAGCATAGCGTACTTTGCTATGCTGACAAAAGGGTCTCGATGTATTTACGAGCCCTTTTGCGCGGAGCGAAGCGGAGTGTCGCGCAAGATGTCACGTACTTTGTGACATCTTGAAAAGCGATCAGCATAAAGTTAAAATATCAACTCGTAAGGGGACAAATCTTTTGTCCCCTATACGCGTATAAAAAGGTGGATTTATTATGGCAGACCAGAAAAGGGACTATTACGAGGTCCTCGGCGTAGACAAAAACGCAGACGAAGCTGCACTTAAAAAAGCATATCGTGAGCTCGCCAAAAAGTATCATCCCGATGCAAACCCCGGAGATAAGGAAGCTGAGGCAAAGTTTAAAGAAGCTTCAGAGGCTTATGCCGTTCTCTCAGATCCCGAGAAGAGACGTCAGTATGACCAGTTCGGACATGCTGCATTCGATGGCGGCGCAGGCGGAGCCGGAGGATTCGATTTCTCAAATATGGACTTCTCCGATATCTTCGGAAGCTTCGGAGATATTTTCAGCGGAATCTTTGGCGGTGGCGGAAGAAGCTACGGCGGAAATTCCAACGGCCCTATGAAGGGTGCGAATATCCGTACAAGAGTTGATCTGGATTTCCTCGAGGCGGTATTCGGATGTGAAAAGGAAATAGAGCTTACCGTTAAGGAGACATGTACCTCCTGTAACGGATCCGGAGCCAAGAAGGGAACATCTCCCGAGACCTGCCCTACCTGCGGAGGTAAAGGACAGGTTGTTCGTACCCGCCAGTCTATGCTGGGTATGATGAGAAGCGTTGAGACCTGCCCGGACTGCGGAGGAACAGGTAAGATCATCCGCGAGAAGTGCCCTGATTGCAGAGGCAACGGCTTCGTACCTATGAAAAAGAAATACTCCGTTAACATCCCTGCCGGAATTGACAACGGCCAGGCAGTCAATATGCCCGGACTCGGCGACCCCGGAAGAAACGGCGGCCCCAGAGGAGATGCCCGCGTTGAAGTACGCGTACGTCCTCACCCCGTATTCCAGAGAGACGGATTCGATATATTCTCAAATGTACCTATTACGATCGCACAGGCTGCTCTCGGCGGAGATGTACTTATCGATACCGTTGACGGCAAAGTAGTGTATAATGTTAAAGCAGGAACACAGACCGGTACCCGCGTCAGATTAAAAGGCAAGGGTGTTCCTTCCTGGAGAAGCAAGGGCGTAAGAGGCGACCATTACATCAACCTCATCATCAAGACCCCGGATAAGCTCTCCAAGGAAGCAAGAGAAGCCCTTATGGAATTTGACAGACTTACCGGCGACAGCTTAAACGAAGTTGCAAGACAGACCGGAAAAGACCCGGATGACGGCGGCAAGAAGAAAAAGCGTTTCGGCAAATAATACCAATCGGAGGCAGTCATGTCCCAGGATAAGAAAGAGATTCAGGAGCTAACGAAAGAAATCCTGAAAAACTACGAAAGAAAAAGCATCATCAACCCCGAGGAGCTTTTTGAACAGCCCGACAGAGAGGCTGTAAACGATATCCTTGATAAGCTTGTAAAGATGGTCTTCCCCGCCTTCTACAGAGAAAAGGGTTACCGCTTCTACAATGTTGAGAGCAGACTTACCGTCCTTATCGAGGATGTATACTACAATCTCAACAAGCAGATTCCTATCGTTCTCAGACAGATGGAGGAGAACAGGTCCCTTTCCGAGGAACAGATTGCGGAAAAATCGGAATCTATTGTAAAGGAATTCCTTTCAAGGATCCCCAAAGTAAGAGATCTTGTGGAGACAGACGTACAGGCTTCCTTTGACGGAGATCCCGCTGCTTTTAATACCAACGAGATAATCCTTTGCTATCCGGGGCTTCGCGCTATTACAATAAGCCGTATAGCCCATGAACTCTTCCTCCTCGGAGTACCTCTTATTCCGAGAATGTGGACAGAGTACGCCCACTCAAGAACAGGCATCGATATTCACCCCGGAGCAACCATTGGCAAGTATTTCTGCATTGACCATGGAACGGGAATCGTTGTAGGCGAGACAACTATAATCGGCGATTACGTTAAGGTATATCAGGGAGTAACCATCGGTGCGCTCTCCACAAGGGGAGGTCAAAGCCTCAGGGGAACAAAGCGTCATCCTACCATAGAGGACAGAGTTACGATCTACGCGGGAGCTTCGATCTTAGGAGGCGAGACCGTTATCGGCCACGACGCTGTCATCGGATCCAACGCATTCATTACATCTTCGGTAGGAGCAAATGAGCGCGTAAGCATGCAAAACTGCCGGGAAAAGAAATAATGATAAATAAAAAAGCATACGCAAAAATAAATCTTTCACTTGATGTAAAAGGAAAGCTCGAAAACGGATACCATGAGGTCTGCATGATAATGCAGACCATTGGTTTATACGACGAGCTTTCTTTTGATGTATACAGGATTTCGGAAGAGGAAAGAAATAAAGGTTTTAAAGACGGGAATAATACGGAATCTAAAGGCGAGAGGATAGGGCTGTCCTGCCGCTTTTCCCGGGGCGGCCCCGAGCCGACAGAGGATCCTAAGGATAATCTTGCCTATAAGGCGGCGGAGCTTTTGCTCCCCTACTTCCCTGAAGGCACCGGAGTAGATATTAAGATAGTAAAGAACATCCCTATGGCAGCAGGTATGGCGGGAGGAAGTACTGACGCCGCCGCAGTTTTAAGAGGGATAAACGAGCTCTTTAACCTTGGACTTTCGGATGAAAAGCTTTGCGAGCTGGGAGTTAAGCTTGGAGCGGACGTTCCCTATTGTATCTTGGGGGGAACGATGCTTGCGGAAGGAATCGGCGAAAAGCTTACGAGACTTCCCGCTATCCCGAAGTTTTATCTTGTGATCGCAAAGCCACAGGCAGGAGTTTCAACAAAGTACGTTTATCAGACCCTTGACGCTCTTGAAAATCCACCGCACCCTGATGTAGCGGCGATGCAAGAGCTTATATTAGAGACAAGTAGGAAGAAAGGTGACCGGACTCCGGAGGGAGAGCTTTCAAAAGAAGCCTGCGTAGAAGGCGGAAGCTTATCCGGAGCGGACGATGTAAGCGCATCGTTTGCCAAAAAATTAGCGCCCCTTCTTGGGAATATCCTTGAGTCCGTAACGATCCCTGTCTGTCCAAAAGTAGCCGAGATCAAAAAGCTCCTTCTTGATAACGGCGCTCTCGGAAGCCTGATGAGCGGAAGCGGCCCTACGGTATTCGGAATCTTTGAATCGGAGGAGAAGGCAAACCTTGCGGCTAAGGTGCTTATAGATATGAGCACTGCTGCCGTATCGGCCGTAAAGGATAAGGGTGACACAGGGGCTGTAGAGGAAGCTTTTGAGAAAGTCCCCGCTAAGGACATATTTGTATCTACGACAGTAAACCCCATTTAATGCGGCATCCGGAAACGTCAAAAAAACGACTATAAAGACAGCGAAGAAAAAAGCCGGAAAGCGAAGAAAGAAACAAAACAGATTACATGAACAAAGACGTTAAGATAAAGATAATCGGAGCCCATGGCGAGGGTAATGACAGAGATGTCGTTAAAAGCGAGACCACGGGCCTATATTATGAAAAAAGCGGGAAACAGTATCTTAAGTATACTGAGACCGATCCCGAGACCGGGGCAAAAAGAAACGCTCTGATCAAGATAGAAGGGCCTGTCCTCAGCGTAGAGTACCGCGGAGCAACGGATTCCTTTATGGTCTTTGAAGTAGGAAAGACGACCCGCTCTATGTATATTACCCCGATGGGAAGTATGCCGATTGAGATAGAAACAGAGAGCCTCACCGTTGAAAACAGGCAAGACTCTCTTGAGATTTATATTCATTATTCAATTTCGCTCTCGGGTACGGATATGAACAAGGCTTCAATCCATATCTACGTGAGCTGACCTTTAGATCTAAACAAACATAGAAACTACTTAACAGGCTTTGCACCGGCTTTTTCCTGAAGCTTTTCAACGAAACGTGCGAAGCCTTTTTTCTTTTTCTTTTCAGGAGCGGCAAGCTTGCCGTGGGCTCCCTTGAAATCAACTATATAAAGTCCGGAAACGCCCGCCTTGATCTCCTTTTTAACGGGGAGGTCGGGGAAAATCTTGTCGTCTGCGATAAGGGTAACCATCTGAGGTCCGACCTTTGCCTTGACAACGGGAAGCTTCTGCCATCTTAAATACTTAGGAGTCTGGTCGATAACATTTTGAGGAAGACCGGACTTTGTGATCTGAAGCTTTTTCTTGTCGATGACAAGCATCGTAACGTACTGCTTGTTGGCCTGCATCAGAGCCTGCTGCTCGTCCTGCTTTTTCTGGGCTTTTTTACCGAGTATATAAAGCACGATGAAAAGTGCGATGATAACAACGAGTACGACTATAGCGACGATAAATCCCGGAGTGACTGTAAAAAGTAAAATTCCGAATGTAGACATATAATGCTCCTTCTATAAAAATCTGTATATGATTTTAGCACATAAACATATACAGCGCAAACCAAAAAAACGCTCATTGGGTAGATAAAGAAACCAAGATATGATAAAATAAATTTTGTCTGCGAACTTAAATCGGCGGAATATGAGGAAAGAGATATGAACTGGGCGGAAACATGGGAAATAGCTAAGATT
The DNA here is from genome assembly GCA_902790935.1 of uncultured Lachnospiraceae bacterium. GTDB lineage: Bacteria > Bacillota > Clostridia > Lachnospirales > Lachnospiraceae > AC2028. The sequence continues at coordinate 45,439 of CADATP010000012.1, forward strand.
GTCTGGCGATATGTGCTTATGACGCTTGTTGTCTTTGACATAATCTTCGCACTGATCGCTGTCTTTTTTGAACGGAAGAACCCGAAGAGCGTTTGGGCCTGGATCTTGCTTATGATGGCGGTCCCTTACGTGGGCTTTGTACTTTATCTGCTTGCCGGTACTACACTTAACAAGCGAAGAATGTTCCGTGACAAGGGCTTCGAGGATATGATGAAAAACCGTATCCACGAGCAAAAAAAGGAGCTCGAGCGTTTAAGCGGAGACAGAGAGCTTCCCAAGGAACTCTACGATTTTAAAAACCTTGTGTACTATAACCTACACAATTCCTACGCCGTACTCTCCGACGGCAACGATATAGACGTCTTTACCAGCGGACAGGACAAGTTCGCCGCTTTAAAAGAAGACCTTAAAAAGGCTGAAAAGTTTATCGACTTTCAGTATTATATAATCCGTAACGATGAGCTCTTCGAGGAGATCGTAAAGATATTAAAGGAAAAGGTGGATCAGGGAGTCGAGGTAAGAGTCCTCTACGACGGACTGGGCGCCCGCTCCACTCCTAAAAGATACTGGAAAAAGCTTAAAGCTATGGGCATCAGAGTAGGCGGCTTTTGGCCCGCCTGGTTTGGAAAGATCAATTTCCGTGTTAATTATCGTGACCATAGAAAGATCGTTGTTATCGACAATAAAGTAGCTTACGTCGGTGGATTCAACATCGGCCGCGAGTATATCGATATGGAAGAGAAGTTTGGCCACTGGAGAGATACCCACCTTCGTATCACAGGAGACGCGGCCTATATGCTCCACGGACGATTCGCCCTTGACTGGGCATACGTTACGGGGGAGAAGCTTTTCGACCGTGAAGATATGGGCATCGCCAAGAGGGAGAACCCCTCGAGGGACAACTGCTACGTACAGATAGTAAGCTCGGGACCCGACAGTGACTGGCAACAGATAAGAGACAATTATCTTTATCTTATAAGCCACGCAAAGCAGTCCCTCTATATCCAGTCCCCTTACTTTATTCCTGACGACTGCATCCTTGCGGCTCTTAAGCTGGCGGCACAGTCCGGGATCGACGTTAGGATCATGATCCCCTGCAAGCCGGACCATCCCTTCGTTTACTGGGCTACCCACTGCTTCGCCGGAGAGCTTGTTGAAGCCGGGGCTACCTGCTATAAATACGAAGGCGGCTTCCTTCACGCAAAAGGCGTGATCGCGGACGATGAGGTTTACACCTACGGAACCGCAAATATGGACATCAGATCCTTTGCCCTTGACTTTGAGGTAAATGCAGTTATCTACGACAAAGACAAGGCACATGAAATGACGGAGATCTTCCTTAAAGATGTTGAGGAATGCTCCGTTATGACGAAAGAAGAATACAAAAAGCGCAAGTTCATCATCCGCTTCAAGGAACAGATATCAAGGCTTCTTGCCCCTGTTCTCTAAGCCGGTATAAGCGCTTGTATTATAAAAACACTAAAGAGGAGTATTATGAAAAAACATTTAAGACAGATTGCGACCGTAACGCTTGCCTGCGCTCTTTCGCTTACAACCCTTGCGGCCTGCGGAAACAAAAACGCATCGGGCGAGGCCGCTGACAATGCATCTTCACAGGCAGATACCGCTACTGCGGGAAAGAACGTTTCCGATGAAAATGCAACCTACGTATCCCAGCTCGATATCGAAAAATACATCGATATCAAGGATTACAAGAATATCGAGGTTACGGTTTCATCCTACGATGTAACCGATGAGATGGTTGATTATTACTTTACCCAGCAACTTTCACAGCTTGCTCCCTCTGTCGCAAGCGAAAAATTTGTTACTGACAGAGCTGTCGCAAACGGAGACCTGATAAATCTCGACTTTGCCGGATACAAGGATGGAGTTGCTTTTGACGGCGGTACTGCCGAAGGCTACACCCTTCTTATCGGATCACATTCCTTTATCGACGGATTCGAGGACGGACTTATCGGAGTAAATCCCGGCGAGAGCGTAGATTTAAACCTTACCTTCCCCGAAAACTACGGACAGGCAGACCTTGCCGGAGCCGATGTAGTATTTACCTGCAAGGTAAACGGAATCATCCCCGAGGAGGAGGTAGTCGCTCTTTTTAACGTAACCAGCGGAACTGCCGCAGCTAAGGGATTCGACGGAATGAAGGCAACCTTAAAGAGCCTTATCGAGGAAAGCTACGAGAGCCAGTACCAGTCAGAGCTCGAGAATGCTATCGCCGAGAAGCTCCAGGAGATGGCAGAGTTCAAGGAAGAGTTCCCGAACTCTCTCATCATCAAGTACCAGGACAACGCAAGAGAAGTTCTTCAGCAGTACGCCGATATGTACCAGACAGATATCGACACCCTTGCAAGCCAGATGCTTGGAATTACCGCAGACCAGTTTATTCAGGACAACAGCTACAATCAGCTTAAGATCGACGCTGCGCTCGCATTCGTTGCAGCTAAAGAAGGCATCGAGATCGATGACAAAGAGCTTGCGGACAGGATAGATCAGTATATTACCGATTCGGGAGTAGACCCCGAGTCCGAGGAGCTTGCTTCTCTCGAGCCCTTAGAATACAAGGATTCATTTATTGCCGGAGATGCTATGGAATACTTAAAAACCGTAGTAAAGGTAAACAAATAGGAGGATTACTAAATGAGTTTTGAGAAGGAAAACGGGGCACTTGTTTGCTACCGAAACGGCGAAAAGCTCGTGATCGAGCCCTGGGGAAAAGACTCCCTCAGAGTACGCGCCACAAAGTTTGGAAAATTCACGGGCAATGACTGGGCTCTTACCGAGAAGGTACCTGCCTGCGATGCCAAGATTGAGTTTTTTGAGCGTGACCATTGGGTAGGCGACGGAACCATCGACAAGAGACAGCATGCGTCCATCACAAACGGCCGCATCAAAGCTGAGATCAACTTTGTCGGAATCATCTCTTTCTATAGAGATGACAAGCTTATCTTAAGAGAGTATTACCGTTCATACGACGGAACGATCTCTCAGGGAAGCCGCTGCTTAAAGGTTGTAAACCGCGAGTGGAAGGGAATCATCGGCGGAAGCGATTTCTCCCTCAACGTAAAGTTCGACGCCAACAAGGGCGAGAAGATCTTCGGTATGGGTCAGTACCAGCAGCAGGATCTCGACTTAAAGGGATGTGTACTTGAGCTCGCTCAGAGAAACTCTCAGATATCGGTTCCCTTTATGACTTCATCTCTTGGATACGGACTTCTTTGGAACAACCCTGCCGTAGGACGCGTTACCTTCGGTAAAAACTATACAGAATGGATCGCAAGATCTACCAAGGAGATGGACTACTGGATCACAGCGGCTGACGGCCCCAAGCAGATCCTTGAGAACTATACCTCCGTTACCGGACATGCACCCACATTCCCCGAGAACCTTATGGGACTTTGGCAGTGCAAGCTCCGTTACAGAACCCAGGACGAAGTACTTGAGGTTGCAAGAGCTTATAAGAAGGAAGGCATCAAGATCGACCAGATCGTTATCGACTTCTTCCACTGGACCGTACAGGGCGACTGGAAATTCGACAAGACCTACTGGCCCGATCCCAAGGCGATGGTTGACGAGCTCCACTCTATGGGCATCAAGGTCATCGTATCCGTTTGGCCTTCAGTAGACAGAAAGAGTGAGAACTTCTATCCTATGATGGAGAAGGGGCTCCTTATCCGTACAGAGCGCGGAGCAGACCAGACCTACGACTATCAGGGCGACTGCGTAGAGATCGATCCTTTCAATCCCGAGTGCCGCGAGTATGTATGGAATGTCTGCAAGAAAAATTACTATGACTTCGGAATCGACGCATTCTGGCTCGACAATTCAGAGCCCGATTACGGCGTATATGACTTCGAGAATTACCGCTACAGTGCAGGTCCTGCGCTCCAGGTAAGCAACATGTACCCCCAGATGTACAGCAGAGTCTTCTATGATAAGATGAAGGATTTAGGTGACGGTACTGTCGTAAATCTTCTTCGCTGCGCATGGGCAGGAAGCCAGAAGTACGGCAACGTAGTCTGGTCAGGTGACGTTCCTTCAACCTTCCAGGCTTTCTACGAGCAGGTTCAGTGCGGACTCAACATGGGTCTTGCGGGAATCCCCTGGTGGACCACAGATATCGGCGGATTTATGACCGACGATGTAAACGATCCCGACTTTAGACAGCTCCTTATCCGCTGGTATCAGTTCGCTGTATACTCCGCAGTCCTTCGTATGCACGGAGACCGTGGACCTTACAATATCCCGCCTCTCGACGACAGAGACTGGGGCGGCGGATATCTCCACACCGGTCAGCCCAACGAGCTTTGGAGCTACGGCGAGGACAACTACAAGATAATGAAGAAGTACTATGACGTTCGCGTCAGCATGCATGATTACATCAAGAAGCTCTACGATGAGGCAAGCACAAACGGTGCTCCTCTTATCCGTACCATGTTCTTCGAGTTCCCCGAGGACAAGAAGTGCTGGGAGCTTCAGGACCAGTATATGTTCGGTGAGAAGTATCTTGTAGCTCCTATCTTCGAACTGGGCTGCTTCGAAAGAGAGGTATACCTCCCTGCGGGAGATTGGAAGCTTACATCTACCGGCGAAGTATTTAAGGGCGGACAGACAGTTAATGTCGATGCACCCATCGAGTACATGCCCGTATTTGAAAGAGTTTAAGACCTTTAGCCGGACCTTGCAAGGAGCAGGGTTCGGCTTTTTTGCACATATTAGAAGGCTTTCGAAGGAATGTAAGCCTTTTCTTCAAAAAAATCAAAATAGCCCTTAAGAAATTTTCATTTACTCCGATAAACATACTGTAAAGATAAATATGGCTGAGAAATCAGCTTAGAAAAAGGCAAAGTCCTATAGTAATGGAGGGAGGCATCCTTATGCGAATAGAAGCTTACAACCAGGTACAAAGTGTATATCAGACACAGAAAGCCCGTCAGGTACAGAAGCCCGGTGCTGCGGTTCGTCCTTCGGACCAGATTTCGATCAGCAGCTTCGGAAAAGATTTACAGGTAGCCAAAGCAGCTCTTGCAAATACACCTGACATCAGAGAGGATCTGACAGCTGATATCAAGCAGCAGGTTCAGAGCGGCACCTACAACGTGAGCACTGAAAGCTTTGCAGATAAGCTCTTAGCAAAATTTCAGCAGGGCCTTGTATAGGAGTTATAACCAATGGCAAGTTTGATGGAAAACTTGATCGATATACTAAACAAGGAATCGGATTCTTACGATGGGCTTCTGGAGACATCCCGTAAAAAGACAGCTATCATAGTCAAGGGAGATCTGGAAGCCCTCTCGCAACTCACGGAAGAGGAGCAGACTAAGACAGACAAGATCTTAAACCTCGAGAAAAAAAGAATCGAGGTTATGAAAGATATGGCTAATGTGTTGAACATGGATGTTAACACCTTAAAGCTTACCCAATTGGTGGATGTTTTATCATCCAGACCGGAAGAACAAAAAAGCCTCGCTGCAGCGATCGACAGGATCAAGGCATCAGCCCTTGCAGTGCAGCAGGTAAATAAGCAAAACAGCGAGCTTTTAAAGAACTCAATCGAGATGGTAGAGTTCGAGCTTAACCTCTTGCAGGCTATGAAGCAGGCTCCGGAAACCGCAAACTACTCCCGCGGCGCCTACAACACAGGGGATACGATGGGAGTTTCGAGAAAAGGTTTCGATGCAAAACAGTGATTCCGGAACAACACAATATGGAGGGTTAACACATGTCCTTATGGAGCAGCTTATATGTGGGTACCTCCGGATTGCAGACAAGCCATAACGCGCTCAATACTGTAGCGCATAACTTGACCAATGCAGATACGGACGGTTACACGCGTCAGCAGGTAGAACAGTCCGACAAATTATATTTGACTATTTCCAAGACGGCCAGTGCGGTTTCTCCGCAGCAGTCAGGTCTTGGCGTTTCATATTCCAATGTAAAGCAGATCAGAGATTATTTCCTCGACAGAACCTTCAGAAAAGAATCGGGCAGAAGCATGTTTTACGAAGTATCGAGAGATACCCTGCTCGAGGTTGAAGATCAGCTCGGAGAGATGAACGGAGAAGCGTTCCAGACACAGCTCTCCGACCTTTGGACTGCAGTTCAGGAGCTCTCAAAGGATCCCTGCAGCTCTGTCACCCAGAGCACACTTTTACAGGAAGCCAATGAGTTTCTTTCCAGAGCTCAGGCCGTATATGACGGCTTATCGAGCTATCAGGATAATCTGAATCTCCAGGTAAAACAGCAGATTGAAAAGATCAACGACTATGGTCTCAAGATCCTCGACCTCAATGACCAGATCAGGACTATTGAGATGGGCGGTATTGAGCATGCCAACGACTTAAAGGACCAGAGAAACCAGATACTTGATGAGCTTTCAAAGCTCGTTGACATCTCCTACGATACCGATACCTTCGGAAACGTATACGTACAGATCGAAGGAGAGGATTTTGTTAAGGGAAGTACCTGTTACCAGATCGGTTTAAATACCGATTCCGTTACCGGTTTCTACACACCCTTCTGGCCCCAGAACGCAAACACCATTCCCGGAAGCGATGAGTTCCCTAACGGAAATGGCATGCTTATCACGGTAGACGGTGTCCTTAAAAGAGAGAACACCGACAACGGAGTTTCAAAGGTACTTACCAAGACCTTTAATATAGACAATGCTCTCGTATTTAATTTAAACAGAGAGATCTCTTCGGAGCTTGGAACGGATATCGGCGGAGTAAAGGCGATGCTCCTTGCAAGAGGAGACCACAGAGCTTCCTACGCGGATATCGAGGGCGGAAACTACGACAGAGTTTCCCAGTCGGTACTGATGAACGTACAGGCTGAGTTTGACCAGCTCTTCCACAATACAATAAGCGCCATCAACGGAGTACTCGCTGAGGCAGCAGGCGTTAATAACTACAACATCGCAGAAGGCGTCGGAAGCGCGACGGATAAAGACGGAAATGCTGTTACATTAGACAAGAACATCAGCATCATCCCTATAGATTCCGCTAATCCTCAGGGTTACCTTACAAACGAAGAAGGAATCCCCTATCAGATATTTACCAAGATCGCCGGAGACGGATACGAAAAGCTTACCTTAAACGGAGTAAAGTATTTAGACGATTCCGGAAATCAGGTAGAGATACCCGATGGTGATTACTGGGTGTTTAAAAATGAGAATACGGATCCCGAGATGATCTACACTCTCTACTCTCTTTCAAATACCCAGATAAATCAGGAGCTGATGCAGGCTCCCGCAAAGCTGGGCTTCAGACTTGAGGACGGCTCGGAAGATCTTGCTACGATGGAGAAGTTAAAGGCGGTATTTACAACCGAGAAATACACTCTTAACCCCAACGTGCTTAAGCAGGTAAGTATCCTCGGTTACTACGATGACCTTGTAAGCCAGGTTGCAAACTCATCCTTCGTTTACAATGAGATCTTCACAAACCAGGAAAACACCGTAGCCGCTGCGGAGAGTGCAAGAGACCAGATACATGCCGTATCAAGCGACGAAGAGCTTTCATATATGATAAAGTTCCAGAGCGCTTATAACGCCTCAAGCCGATTTATCAACGTAGTGGACGAGATGTTAGAGCACCTTCTCACATCCCTCGCTTAGGATTTAATTTTAGTTTTAGATTAAAACATTACCCGGAAAGGAGCGCATATGTCTTCAACATTTTTCGGACTTAATATTTCATATTCAGGACTGCTTGCCAGCAATGCGTCCCTTAATACAACCGCAAATAACATCTCCAACGTACAAACCAAAGGTTACAGCCGCCAGGAGGTACAGACCCAGGCAGCCCAGGCTATCAGAACCTTCGCTACTTACGGATGCGCCGGTGCCGGTGTTGATACTCTCGCCGTAGAGAGGATCAGAGACGAATTCTACGATTCAAAGTATTGGGACAACAACTGCAAAGTAGGCGAGTACAATATGAAGTCCTACTATATGGAAGAGATGGAAGGCTACTTCTACGATTCCGGAAGCAACGCAGGCTTCTCACAGGTATTTGACCAGTTCGCCATAAAAGGTATCCAGGAGCTTCTAAAGAATCCTGCAGACGCCTCCACAAAGAGCCAGCTTGTAGGATATGCCGGACAGCTTACGGACTACTTTAACGGAGTATACGGAAATCTCCAGGAGATGCAAAAGGATATAAACTCTGAGATCAAGCTCCAGATTGACCAGATAAACTCCTACTCCAGCGAGATCGCTGCATTAAATAAACAGATAAATACCATCGAACTTACGGGCCAGAAGGCCAACGAGCTCAGGGACCAGAGAACAAGACTTGTGGACGAGCTCTCAAAGATAGTTGACGTACAGACCTTCGAAACACCTATCACAGACGCCAACGACCCCACAAGACTTACCGGTGCCAACCGCTATATCGTAAAGATCGCGGGAGGCCAGATCCTTACGGATATGAGCGATTACCATAAGCTCGAGGTAGTTGCAAGAGAAAATACCGAGAAGGTTAACCAGTCCGATATCGACGGACTTTACGATGTATACTGGGTTTCATCTTCACTTTACTCCACATTCCAGGCGGAGGTCGTTTTAAACGACAAGATCCCCCTTGCGGAGAAACAGTCCTGGAACGATTACGTTAAGGAAAGAGGACAGGAATTCCACCTTGACAACGCGGCCTTAGGCGGAAAGTTAAGGGGCCTTGTAGAGCTTAGAGACGGAAATAACGGCGAGTACTTTAACGGTACCGTCACCGCTGCGGAAGTAAACGGATATTCCGACAACTCAACAACACCCCCTACCGCCCATGATACCGTTACGATAAAGGTTACTTCCGACTGGCTTACGGACTTAAACAAGTCAAATCTTTCCGACCAGGGCGGAATCATCAACATCGGAAACAAGGAATACTCCTACGATTCATGGGAGTTTATCTACGATAAGGACACGGATAGCTACAGCTACAAATTCGTACTTTCCGCTATAGGAAACGGCAATACCAGCCACATTACAAACGACCGCGTAGGCAAGGAAGCAAAGATCGGTTCCAATATCGAATACCAGGGAATCCCTTACTATATGCGCCAGATGAACGAGTGGTGCAGAGTATTTGCGGCAGCTTACAACGACACCTTATCAAAGGGCGACGGCGGAAAGACAAATACCGAGCTCTTTACCGGAACCAATGTCACTTATCAGGCTGACGATCCGAACTCACATGAGCAGTATCTCTTTAGCTCCAAGTACGGAAAATACGCAGTAGACGCTGACGGAAATCCTAAGGATTACATCATCGATGTATCCGACGACAGCTACTACAAATTAACCGCCGGCAATTTCACCATCGTAACCGCTATGGCAAACGATCCTTCACTTATGGCAAATAAGTTTAAGGTAGAAGACGGAGCCGAGCAAAACGACCTTATAGAGCATTTAAGGGCTATCGCCACCGACAAAGAAGTCCTCTCCTTCAGAGGAACAAGCGCAGACAAGTTTTTACAGTCCGTTTTATCGGACATCGCTTTAAACTCCGCAAGCGCCCGTACCTTTGAAAAGAGCTACACAAATATCTCCACAAGCATCGATACCAAGAGGCTTTCCATCTCAGGTGTCGACGAAGATGAAGAGGCTGTAAACCTTGTTAAGTTCCAAAACGCTTACAACCTTTCATCCAAGATGATCCAGACCTTCCAGGAGATTTACGATCGCCTCATCAACCAGACAGGAGTATAGGCTTATGAGAATCACGAATAAAATAATGCAGAGGAACTCCCTCACAAATATCAACTCCAATAAAGAGCTGCAGGACAATCTTACAACCCAGATGTCAACGCAGAAAAAGATAAACCGTGCATCGGACGACCCGGTTATTGCGATTCGTGCCCTCAGACTTAGAAGTAACGTTACCGAGGTTACTCAGTACTACAGCAAGAATATTCCCGATGCGGACAGCTGGCTTCAGGTAACAGAGGACGCTTTAAAGAACACCTCCGCTATCGTGACCAAGATGATCGAACAGGCAACAAGAGGATCCAATGGTGATTTAACCAGCAGTGACAGAAAGATCATCTTAGAGCAGCTTCGCGCTCTTGGCGACGAGGTCTACAAGACCGGAGACGCCAGCTACGCCGGAAGATACGTATTTACCGGATACAGAACAGATACGTCTCTCAGCTTCCAGGAAGAGACCAAGAATATCAAGTACACCATCACAGAGCAGCTTGATAAATCCGCTATCAGCGATATGACAAGCGTAAATATCGGAGCTCTCGGAAAGTGGACAAGCGCCAACTACGATACAGATACTGACCTTGCTGCTTTAAACGAAAGCGGCGTTACCACCGCTGATGTACACAGGATCAGACTTGCCTACGAGGATCTTGACGAGGAAAGCGCCCTTAAGATCGAGTATACCGACGGAAGCGGAAACACCCAGACCTTTGACGCTTCAAATAATGTTAATTCCACAGACATTACAACCTTCTCCGGAAAGGATGCATACGCATACGTAGCGGACAATGCGGACGCAGTAGTCCTTGTAAGAGATACCGGCGAGCTTCTTATCGGCGAGAATGTATACCGCAAGCTGATGGATACTAAGGATGATCCTACAACCTCCACCAAAAACGAGGCCGAGATCAGAGTAACCTACCAAAAGACAAACTTTACAGCCGACGACTTAAGACCGGAGCATTACTACGCCTGCACAGGCCAGAAGCTTATCGAGGATACCGCTACCGGAAATATGGTAAACGACGGCGATCCTATTAATTACAATCAGGATTATTTAAAGGGAATCGTTGATAAACAGTCCATCGAGTACGACGTAGGATTCAACCAGACCATCCGCGTAAACTCAACAGCCGACGAGTCCTATAACCTCGGTATCGGAAGAGAGGTTGACGACCTTGTAAGAGCTCTTCAAAACGTTATCAATCTTGAAGAGACAAGAGCCAGCATCGAAAAGAAGATCGCCGGTACCACAGACGAGGCGAAGCTTACCATCCTTAACAATCAGCTTGTAGCCGCAAACAAGGCTTTCGACTACGCCAAGGACCTTTGCCAGAAGAGATTCGAGAGCGGAATCACATCCTTCCAGGGATACCTTGATGATACCTCTCTTGCTATCACAAACGTAGGTACAAGATCCAGCAAGCTCGAGCTTATCCAGAGTCGTATGCAAAACCAGAAGACTACCTTCGAGACATTAAAGAGCCAAAACGAGGACATCGATATCACAGAGGTTGCCATCCAGCTTTCGAGCTCGGAGATGACCTACCAGGCAGCTCTTACCGCTACCGGAAAGATCATCCAGAACACACTTCTTAATTATATTTAAACGGATTTGGGCGTGACATAAAGTTTGGGTTTTAATGCGCCGATATATATTTTGTGGTAAAATATTTTTATCGCTACAGTAAAAACGCTTCGCGAGGAAGCGAGTTAAAACTTATTGTGCATGAGGCACAGGCAGACATGAAGTTTGCCGGAAAGGAGAATCATGAAGATTGAAACAAGAATTTTCGGTGAAATCGACATTGCAGAAGAGAAGATCCTTACTTTCGAGAAAGGCATCATCGGATTTCCCGACCTTAAGCGCTTTACACTTATTCATGACGAAGAGGTAGGCGCAAACGCAGGTATCAGATATCTGCAGTCTATGGATGAGCCCGCATTCGCGATGCCCGTTATGGACCCTCTTGTAGTTAAGCCCGATTACGACCCCGAGGTTAATGATGAGCTCTTAAGCGGACTTGGAGAGCTTAACGAGAACAACCTCCTCGTACTCGTAACCGTATCCGTTCCTTCGGATCTTACAAAGATGACTGTTAACCTTCAGGGACCTATCGTCATCAATGCTGAAGAGCGCAAAGCAGCACAGATCATCGTCGACAGCTCCGAGTATCCCGTAAAGTTCCCTATCTACGAGATCTTAAAGAGCAGAAAGGATGGTGAGTAATATGCTAGCACTGTCCAGAAAAAAGAACGAAGCGCTCATTATCAACAACAATGTTGAAGTTACCATCCTTGAGATCAAGGGTGACCAGGTAAAGATCGGTATCAACGCCCCCAAGGAGATACCCGTATACCGTAAGGAGGTTTACCTCCAGATCCAGAATGCCAACAAGGAGGCTGCTGCGGAAGTCGGCGGACTCGAGGCACTTAAGAACGTTTTCGGCTAAAAGTAACAATAAAGATCAGGGTACGCTGCTCAAAAGGTGGCGTACCTTTTGATTTTATAGATTTTTTTAGGGTATTTTGCCCTAAGGAGGGGCTTTTTACTTGACATGTCCGTCAAATGACAGTAAAATATTGTGGCATATCGAATAAACTCGCACATTTCTTGTAACAGGAAGGGGTTTTAAAACAATGGAAAAGAAGAACATTCTTACTTACGAAGGTCTTACAAAATACGAGGACGAGCTTCATAACCTTAAGGTCGTAAGACGTCAGGAAGTAGCTCAGAAGATCAAGGAAGCTCGTGAACAGGGTGACCTCTCGGAGAACGCTGAGTACGACGCAGCAAAAGACGAACAGCGTGACATCGAAGCCCGTATCGAAGAGCTCGAGAAGATCCTTAAGAACGCTGAAGTCGTTGTAGAGGATGAAGTAGATCTCGACAAGATCAATGTAGGATGTAAAGTTAAGCTTATTGACATCGAGTTTTCTGAAGAACTTGAGTATAAGATAGTAGGTTCCACCGAGGCTAACAGCCTTGAGGGAAAGATTTCAAACGAGAGTCCCGTAGGACGCGCACTCATCGGACATAAAGTAGGTGATGCTGTGGATGTTGAGACTCCTGCAGGCGTTTGCAGCTACAAGATTCTCGGAATTGAAAGATCGGCACAGTAATTAGTTGAAAGAGGTAGCATTTTGGCAGAACAGAACAATCAAAATCAGCAGCCACAGGATATTAACCAGCTTTTAAAGGTTCGCCGCGAAAAGCTCGCAGCCTTACAGGAAGCCGGTAAAGATCCCTTTGTGATTACAAAGTATGATCAGACTTACCACACCGACAGGGTTAAAGAAGAGTACGAAAAGCTTGAAAAAGAGCTTCTCGGCGACAGACCCGAGGTTAATGTGGAAGGCCTTGACGAACAGGCTGCCCGTGAGGCCAAAAAGGCCGATTACAATGAGCGCCGAGAGATCATGGATGCGCATCCTATAAATGTAAGTATCGCCGGCCGTATGATGTTCAAGCGCGTTATGGGTAAAGCCTCATTTTGTAATATCCGCGACCTTAAGGGCGATGTACAGGCGTACGTATCCAAGGACAGCGTTGGCGAAGAAGCTTACGCTGACTTTAAGAAGAGCGATATAGGCGATATCTACGGTATCAAGGGATACGCTTTCAGAACTATGACCGGAGAGATCTCCGTACATGCTTCCGAGATTACTCTTCTTACCAAGAGTCTCCAGATCCTCCCCGAAAAGTTCCACGGACTTACCGATACCGATACAAGATATCGTCAGAGATACGTTGACCTTATTATGAATCCCGAGAGCAAGGAAGTATTTGTAAAGCGCTCAAAGATCATCCGCGAGATCAGAAACTTCTTAGCAGACCGTGACTTTATGGAGGTTGAAACTCCCACCCTCGTACACAACGCGGGCGGAGCCGCTGCAAGACCTTTTGAGACTCATTACAATTCCCTCGACGAGGACGTAAAGCTTCGTATTTCTCTTGAGCTTTACTTAAAGAGACTTATTGTCGGCGGACTCGAGAGAGTATTCGAGATCGGCCGTGTATACAGAAACGAAGGTATCGACACAAGACACAACCCTGAATTCACACTTATGGAGCTTTACCAGGCATACACTGATTACAACGGTATGATGGAGCTTACGGAGAGTATGTTCAAGTATCTTGCTCAGGAAGTTTGCGGTACCACAACCATCACATACCAGGGAACCGAGATCGATCTCGGTAAGCCTTTCGAGAGACTTACTATGACCGAAGCGGTTAAAAAGTACGCAGGCGTCGATTTCGACGATCCCGCCCAGGTACCCGATGACGAAGCTGCTAAGCGACTCGCCAAGGAAAAGGGTATCGAGTTTGAAGAGCGCCATAAAAAGGGCGACATCCTCAACCTCTTCTTCGAAGAGTACTGTGAGGAGAGGCTTATCCAGCCTACCTTTATTATGGACCATCCCATCGACATCTCTCCTCTTACCAAGAAGAAGCCTTCGGACCCTTCAAAGGTAGAGAGATTCGAGCTCTTCATCAACGGCTGGGAGATGTGTAACGCGTACTCTGAGCTCAACGATCCCATCGACCAGAGAGAGCGTTTCGCCGCTCAGGATGCCAACGCGGCAGCGGGCGACGAAGAGGCTGAGCACACCGATGAGGACTTCTTAAATGCCCTCGAGATCGGTATGCCTCCTACAGGCGGTATAGGCTACGGCATCGACCGTCTCACAATGCTCCTCACCGATAGCGCAGCCATAAGGGACGTCCTGCTCTTCCCGACATTGCGGTCTATGTAGTGCTTGAAACGATGTAAAATCAAGGACTGTAGAAATTTTTGATATAGGGATTTACCCCAGTTCTACCCTATAAATTCCAATAGATATGCACAAATCTGCATGAAAAAAACGTAGTACTGGGTTCATAAAAAAGTTTATAAGACTTATTAGGACACTTTCTAAGAATGAAAATTCGAAGAAGGTGTCCTTTTTTTGTTTCTGTTATGGTGATGACCGCTAAATTCAAAAAGAAGGGAGAAAAGATGTGAGTGAAAGATTATCGAGACCGCACCGACATGGTGCATGTTGAAATTGAAGCCCCTCATTCGTATCAGATAAAGCGGGTCATGAAGGCACTTGAAAAGGTTAAGGGGCTTCGCATGATGAGCACATCGGGTGTGAAGCGAAAAAGGGGACCGAAATTCATATGCTGTCAGATCTGCTCATTTGAAGATACAAAAAACGCTGATAACGGTAAAAATCGTTATAACAGAAAATCGGAGGATAAGCCATGTGTAAAGTAATAGCTATTGCGAACCAGAAAGGCGGGGTCGGAAAAACGACTACTGCAGGAAATCTCGGGATCGGTCTTGCCGGGAAAGGGAAAAAAGTTCTTTTGATAGATGCGGATCCTCAGGGATCGCTAACCCTGAGTCTGGGATACTCAAATCCCGATTCAATGGAATATACTTTCGCAGATGTTCTTGCATCGGTCATTACGAAAATAGAATATGATCCGTTTGAGGGAATACTTCATCATCCTGAAGGAGTGGATCTCATGCCGGGAAATATTGAACTTTCAGGTATTGAGTCAACACTGGTGACAGTCCTTGTCAGCCGGGAACAGATATTCAAGAAATATATATCAAGGCTTCGTGACAGATACGATTATATAATTATCGACTGCATGCCGTCTCTTGGGATGCTCACGGTAAACGCTTTTACAGCTGCGGACAGCATTATAGTTCCCGTTCAGGCGGCATATCTTTCTCAAAAGGGTTTTGAGCAGTTTATTACGACCGTTGAAAACATTATGGATATCAATCCGGGGCTGTATGTTGAAGGAATCCTGATGACGATGGTTGATGACAGGACGCTCAACGCAAGAAAAGTCATAAAAGAGATAGAAAAAGACTATGGCACGAGATTCAGTATATTTGAAAC
>CADATP010000013.1 GCA_902790935.1 uncultured Lachnospiraceae bacterium
CGCAGTTCGTCCGCACGGACGACCCGGAGATCCTGCGTTACGCCGAGGCGCTGATCCTGCTCTACGGCGAGGGTGTCGGAACGACCGCCGCCGAACTCGACGAATCCGCCGCCGCGCTCGCCGCCGCATTCCGCGACAAAAAGCTCGCCGAGGGCCTGCACAAGACCGTCGTTAAAGTATTTATACGGGCATATCTCCATAACGAAATCTATAAAGGAATTGTCACATCTGTTTAAAAAGGCCTCATCCCAGTATCTGAACACATCCCTCCAGACATTTTGGTTCATCTCCTCGGACATATGCTCACCCATTTCAAGTCGGTTTACATAATAATAAACCGCCCTTGGGTATCCCAAGGATTCTCTGCATACCTTGCCCAGTATATCTTCGCTTACTTTTACCCCGCAGCTTTCAAAATACGCAGAAATCTCTTTCCTTCCGAGATAGAAGTCCTTTTCTGTGATCCTGACAAAATCAAGATCCATCTCCATATCCGATAGGTACTTAGGGAACATACCTCTTGTTATAAGTATGGTCCAGATCCCTTCGCATCTTAAAAGATCCCTGATATAACCAATGGATTCATTGTCATCAAGCTTTTGAAGATCGTCTATTATATAGATGCTCTTTCTCGAGGTATGGATATTGGGCATTTCCGTAAGCTTGCCGTCTATCACATAAAGATTCTGGGGATTCTTGTACTTAAAAAAGTGTCTTACAGCAGCACTCTTTCCCCAGCCGGTGGACGCCATAATACATACGTGCCTGTATTCACTTTCAGCTTTTTTCAGCTTCTCATATACAGCCGGGACTTTAATATAATCCATTCTCTCTCCAAATCATGATCCTATCATGCCCCTTTTTCGTCCATCTGAGCTGTATACAGATGGTAGTATTGTCCTTTCTTTGCGAGGAGCTCCTTGTGTGTTCCGGACTCTACGATTCCGCCGTCATCAATATACATGATGATATCGCAGTTCTTTATTGTAGAAAGTCTGTGTGCGATGATAAAGGTTGTTCTTCCCTTCATCATATTGTTAAGTCCCATCTGGAGTGCACGCTCTGTCTGAACGTCAATACTTGAAGTAGCCTCATCGAGCACAAGGATCTTGGGGTCCGAAATAAGGGTTCTCGCAAAGGATATAAGCTGCTTTTGACCCTGAGAAAGAGTCGTTCCTCTCTCTCTTACTTCGCTTTCATATCCGTTTTCCATAGCGCTGATAAAGGAATCTGCACAAACAATCTTTGCTGCCTCTTTTATCTCCTCATCCGTAGCATCAAGCTTTCCGTAACGGATATTGTCCGCTATTGTACCCGAGAAAATAAAGCTGTCCTGAAGCATTATTCCCATCTGAGAACGAAGAGAGTGTAAAGTTACGCCGGAGATATCCTCTCCGTCTATAAGTACCCTGCCTCTTCCCACATTGTAGAATCTTGAAATAAGGCTTACAATAGTACTCTTTCCGGCGCCGGTAGGTCCTACCAAGGCTACGCTCTGTCCGGGTTTAACGTTAAACGAAACATTCTTAAGTACAGGCTTGCCCTCTTCATAAGCGAAATCTACATTTTCAAATGTAACCTCACCCTTTATCTCGGGCATAGTCTTCGCAAAAGGAGCATCATCAACGGTAACGGGCTCGTCAAGAGTCTGGAAGATCCTCTCAAGGTAAGCGATATTGTTGATGAAGGTGTTAAAGATATTTCCAAGGTTCATAATAGGCTGCCAGAATCTTGAAGCGTAGCTGGATATAGCCAGAATAGTACCTACGGTCTTGTTTCCATGTCCGAAAACAACCATACCGAATATAAATATAGCAGCTCTTACAAGTACGGAGATAGTGTCAATTCCGGGCCATACGAGGTTGTTGTATCTTACCGCCGTCATCCAGGTTTTTCTGCAGTCATCGGAAAGGCCCGAGAAAACCTGCGCATTATAGTCTTCTCTTGCAAATATCTGTGTGATGCGGGCTCCGACGATATTTTCCTGAAGATATGCGTTAAGATTAGAGTTTTTATTGGATACAGCCTGCCAGGCCTTACGCTGTTTGTTCTTGATCCAGAGCATAAATACCGCAAGTACGGGTACGCCGCAAAGAACAACCAGTGAAAGCTGCCAATCTACGGCAAACATAAATACGATGATAAAGATCAGGTTAAAGATCTCAAGCACCACGTTGATAAGACCGTTGGAAAGCATATCGGACACAGAGTTAACGTAGTTGACAACTCTGATAAGGATCTTTCCGTGAGGTCTGTCGTCGTAATACTGGAAAGGCAGCTTTTGCAAATGTGCAAAGATATCTTTTCTGATATCAAAGATGATACCCTGGCTGACCTTTATCATAATACGAGATCTTACGGTGGTCAGGATAATACTGATAACTACAGTTCCCGCAAGAGCAATACCAAGTCCTATGAGCATCCTCATATCAGAATTAGGTATTGCATCGTCAAGAGCCCTCTGGGTTATCATAGGCGAGATAAGTCCGATGGCTCCGCCTACGGCGGAAATAATAAGAGCAATGACCATTTTTACCGCATATTTTTTGATGTATACGCCTGCTCTTAAGAGGTGTTTGAAATTGAAAGGCTCATCGAGTCTTTCGTCCTGTTTATAAGTATTTCTTGCCATGATCTACACCTCCTCTCCAAGCTGAAGCTTAACAAGGTCGCTGTAATAGCCTCCCTTTTTGATAAGCTCCTCGTGTGAACCCTCTTCGGTGATCTCACCGTTTTGGAGGATAATAATCTTATCCGCAAACTTGGTGGTTGAGATTCTCTGCGCAATGATGATCTTTGTGCAGGGGAAATCCAGGTGACGAAGGCTGTCCTGAATCTGCTTCTCCGTCTCCATATCAACCGCGGATGTGGTATCGTCAAGGATAAGGATCGAAGGCTCAATGGCAAGGGCACGGGCAAGAGATATTCTCTGCTTCTGTCCGCCGGATAAGCCTACTCCTCTTTCTCCTACTATCGTATCGTAGCCCTCGGGCATCTTTGCGATAAACTCACTTGCCGCCGAATACCTTGCAAATTTAACAACCTGTTCAGCTGTGATATGAGGATCGCCGTAAGCGATATTACCCTCGATGGTGTCGGAATAAAGCAGGACATCCTGGGTTGCTAAACCGATATTCTTACGGAGCTGTTCAAGCTTGTATTTCTTAATATCTACGCCGTCGATGAGGACCTCTCCTCCCGTAGGCTCGTAGAACCTGGGGATAAGATGGATAAGGGAAGTCTTTCCGCATCCGGTCTCGCCCATAATAGCCACCGTCTGTCCGGGCTCCGCCGTAAAGCTGATGTTCTTAAGAACGGGAAGATTTCCGTCAGAGTACATGAAGCTGACATTCCTAAACTCAACCTTGCCCTTAAAGCTTTCGGGATGATCGATGGCATCGGGAGCATCAACGATCTCGGGCTCCGAGTAGTAAATCTCCATTACCTTAGCAGAAGCTGCGGAAAATCTCTGGAACTCGTTCATAATGTTACCCATCATTCTCATAGGGTTCTGAATAGCCCAGATAAGACCCGAGAAAGCGACAAACTGTCCCATTGTGAGCTGTACATTATCGGGATTTGCAATACTGTAGATAAGGAAGGAGCCGCCAATAAGAAGGAGCGCAATGCTCATCATACTAGCCATACCTTCTACGAAGGGATAAAACTTAACCCAGACAAGGGCTGTTTCTCTGTTGGTATCGCGGTAATCGGTATTTGCCTTGTCGAACTTTTTGATTTCGTAATCTTCGCGGGCGAAAGCCTTAACTACGCGGTTTCCGGAGATGTTTTCCTGGGCGTAGGTATTCATCTCAGCAAGCTTTTCACGGAGCTTTGCATGCATGGGGCGCACCTTTTGTCTGAACATATAAATGACAATAAAGATAAAAGGTGAGAGCACCATAATACAAAGGGCCATCTTCCAGTTCATAATAAAGAAGTAGACCATAGCCGCGGTGTAGAGCGAGAAGGATTCAACGATCATTCTCACTACCCACGCCACCATATGTCTTACGGCATCAAGGTCTCCTGTAACTCTTGTCATAAGATCGCCGGTTCTGAAGGTCGAGTAGAACTTCATATCCTGACGCTGTATCTTGTCGTAGAGATAGTTGCGCACGCGGAAAAGAACATGCTGTGAAACATGCTCGTAACTCATACAGTCAAGATAAACGATCACAGTACGCAGGATGGTAACCCCTACCATCGCTCCCACAAGGTAAAAGAACATATTGCTGTTGTTTGCCCAGTTGTATGCCGCTTTCTCTCCGGAAAGGAACATATCAACAAGTTTGCTGGAAACATAGGGCACGGTAAGCTGCAAAATGTTGTAAACAATGGTTCCGATGATTGCTACAAAGAAAAGCAGCTTTCTGCCGGACATGTTCTCAAACAGCCATCCTAATTTTGTTTTGGGGAATTTTTTTTCCATAATCCTCGTTCCTCTAAGCTTATATCTCCGGATCAGTTTTCGTCGAGCTTAAGAACGCTCATAAAGGCAGCCTGAGGAATCTCAACATTTCCTATCTGTCTCATTCGCTTCTTTCCTTCCTTTTGCTTCTCGAGGAGCTTCTTCTTACGGGTAATATCACCGCCGTAGCACTTAGCCAAAACGTCTTTTCTCATAGCCTTAACCGTCTCTCTCGCCACAATACGTCCGCCGACTGCGGCCTGGATCGGTATCTCAAAAAGATGTCTCGGAATCTCCTCTTTAAGCTTCTCGCACATCTTGCGTCCTCTCTCATAAGCAGAATCCGCATGTACAATAAATGAAAGCGCATCAACCTCTTCGCGGTTAACTAAAATATCAAGCTTAACAAGCGAAGATTTTTCATATCCTTTTATATCGTAGTCAAATGAAGCATATCCCTTGGATCTTGATTTAAGCGCATCAAAGAAATCGTAAATGATCTCGTTTAAGGGAAGCTCATACTTTAAAAGGGCACGGCTTGCTTCGATGTACTCCATTGAGATATATCTTCCGCGCCTTTCCTGGCAAAGTTCCATTATCGAGCCGACAAATTCCTTGGTAACCATTATCTCGGCGTTTACAATGGGTTCCTCCATATAGTCGATCTCCGAAGGATCCGGAAGGTTCGAAGGATTAGTAAGCTCGATAACCTCACCGTTTGTCTTGAAAACTTTGTAAACTACGCCGGGAGCGGTTGTCACAAGATCGAGGTTATACTCTCTCTCAAGTCTTTCCTGGATTATCTCAAGGTGCAAAAGTCCAAGGAAGCCGCATCTAAAGCCAAATCCGAGAGCTATTGAAGTCTCGGGCTCGTAGGTAAGGGAAGCGTCGTTAAGCTGAAGCTTTTCAAGAGCATCCCTAAGGTCCGGGTACTTCGCACCGTCCGCAGGATAAAGTCCGCAGTAAACCATAGACTGGACCTTTTTATATCCCGGGAGGGGCTTGTCGCAAGGCCTTTCATCATCGGTAATCGTATCGCCGACCTGAGTTTCCTTAAGATTCTTGATTGAAGCTGTAATATAACCTACCATTCCGGCAGAAAGCTCATCACATGGGAAGAACTGTCCCGCTCCGAAGGTACCAACCTCCACAACGTCCTCAACAGCCCCGGTAGCCATCATACGGATCTTTGTTCCGCGCTTTACGCTGCCTTCTTTAATACGGCAAAAGACAATGACTCCCTTGTAAGAATCGTAGAGTGAGTCGAAGATAAGGGCTTTTAAAGGTCCATTCGGATCTCCTTTAGGCGCGGGGATCTTGTGAACGATTGCCTCTAAGACATCCTCTATACCGATTCCGTTTTTGGCAGAAATAAGCGGGGCGTCCTGGGCTTCGATTCCGATGACGTCCTCTATCTCGTCGATAACCCTCTGAGGATCGGCGCTTGGAAGATCAATCTTGTTGATAACAGGGAAAACGTCAAGGTCATGGTCAAGGGCAAGATACACATTCGCAAGAGTCTGTGCCTCTATTCCCTGAGCCGCGTCTACCACCAGGATTGCTCCGTCGCATGCAGCAAGAGACCTTGAAACCTCATAGTTAAAGTCTACATGGCCGGGGGTATCGATGAGGTTAAAGATATACTCCTCTCCGTCCTTGGCCTTGTAAACGGTACGTACCGCCTGTGACTTTATTGTGATCCCTCTTTCTCTCTCGAGATCCATATTGTCGAGAACCTGCTCCTGCATCTCACGGCTGGTAAGAAGTCCCGTCTTTTCAATGATCCTATCGGCAAGCGTCGACTTACCGTGGTCAATATGTGCTACAATACAAAAGTTTCTGATTTTGCTTTGATCCATACAGTTTCATATCCTATCAAAATAAGTATTGGTTTTATATAAATATATTTTTCATTAATGTTAAAAATATGCGCCGATCTCTCAGTGCCATTCAAGGCCTATTTACCAAGGCTTTTTTCAACCTCTTCGGCGTATCTGACCGTTTCCATCGCATCGCGGCAATACTTGTCCGCACCTATCCTGTCGGAGTACTCCTGAGTCATTACGGCTCCTCCGACGGTTACCTTAGCCCAGGGCGCCTGCTCCCTTAAAAGGCGGATCGTTTCCTCCATAGCGGGAACGGTCGTTGTCATAAGGGCTGAAAGCCCAACTATAGGCGCATGTATCCTTACAACCTCATCGACTATTACCTGCTCCGGAACATCCTTACCCAGGTCATGAACATCAAAGCCGTAGTTTTCAAGGATCAGCTTAACGATGTTTTTTCCGATATCATGAATATCGCCGTGGACAGTAGCAATTACAAAGCTGCACCTCTTAGGGCCGGCTCCGTCTGCGCTCTTTGCCATCTCTTTTTTGATTTCCTCAAAAGCTTCCTTTGAAGCTTCGGCAGCCATCAGAAGCTGAGGAAGATAAACCTTCTTTTCCTCAAAGTTTTTGCCGACGATATCCAAAGCAGGGATAACTTCCTGCTGAACAATATCAAGGGGCTTTGTATCCTTTAAAAGTTCCTTTGTAATATTTCCCGCCTGTTCCTTCAGCCCGCGTATTATAGCATTTTGAAGAGGCGATACATTTAAAGCGCTGCTCCCCTTATCCGCGCCGCCTTCCGTCTTTGGCACCTGTGCCTGCCCCGCAGATGCCCCTGCGGGAGCAAGTACAGGAAGACTCTGGGCGTAGGTAATGTAATCAGTGCAATTCGCATCGAGATTGTGCAAAGCCCTGAAGGCATAGTAAACATTCATCATCTCGGTGGCGTAAGGGTTCATAATACCCGCCGAAAGCCCCTGCTCAAGACATAGAGCAAAGAAGGTCGAGGTGATGATATTTCTTGAAGGCAGTCCGAAAGAAACATTGGATACTCCAAGCGAAGTATTTACGCCAAGGCCGAATCTTATGTCATGAACAGCCTGTATAGTTGATAGGGCTGCGGTTGTATCGGCGCTTATCGTCATAGCAAGAGGATCGAAGATAAGATCCTTTTTGGCGATACCGTACCCGGCTGCCTTTTTTATTATCTTCTCGGCAATCTTTACCCTCTCTGCAGCACTCTCAGGGATTCCTCCCTCGTCAAGAGTAAGGCAGACAACGAATCCGCCGTATTTTGCGACAAGAGGGAACACAGCCTCCATAACCTCATCCTTGCCGTTTACGGAGTTGACCATAGCCTTTCCGTTGTAGCAGCGAAGCCCCCGTTCCATAGCGACGGGGTCAGATGTATCGAGCTGAAGAGGAAGATCCGTTACCGCCTGAAGCTCCTTTGAAACCGTCTCGAGCATCTTCGGCTCATCGATCTCCGGAAGTCCTACGTTTACGTCGAGTACCTGGACTCCGGCGTCAGCCTGCTTAAGGCCTTCGTTTAAGATATAATCAATATCATTTTCCCTGAGCGCCTGCTGGAAACGCTTTTTTCCCGTAGGGTTGATCCTCTCTCCGATAAGGATGGGGGATTTTCCAAACTCTACGGCATGTGTATAGGAGGACACAAGGGATCTGTTCTTTTCTGTAACGGGAACAGGCTTAACCGCCTTAGCCTTCTCAACAACAGCTTTTATATACTCCGGAGTAGTTCCGCAGCATCCTCCGACGATTCTTACTCCCTTTTCGAGGAGGTTCTTTAAACATTCGGAAAACTCCGGAGGATAAACATCATAAACCGTCTTTCCGCCCTCATCTCTCGGGAGGCCTGCATTTGGCTTAATAAGTACTGGAACGGAAGCGTACTCAAGATACTCTTCCATAACCCCGATCAGCTGCTCCGGTCCTAGGGAGCAGTTGGCTCCGATGGCATCCGCATGCATTCCCTCAAGCATCGCAACCATTGACGCAGGATTAGCTCCTGTCATCAGCTTTCCGTCACTTCCGTAAGCATTGGATACAAAAACGGGAAGATCGCAGTTTTCCTTGACGGCAAGAAGAGCCGCCTTGGTATCGTAGCTGTCGTTCATAGTCTCGATAAAGACTAAGTCCGCTCCTGCTTTTACGCCAAGCTTTACGGTCTTTGCGTAAGCTTCTACCGCATCCTCAAATTCGAAATCCCCGTAGGGCTTAAGGAGACGTCCCAAAGGGCCTATATCCAGGGCTATGAATTTTTCCTGGGATCCGATACTTTCCTCTTTCGCTTTTCTTGCATTGTCAAAAGCGGCATTTATAAGTCTTTCAAGCTCCTCGTCGTCAAACTTTAAGCAGTTTGCTCCGAAAGTATTGGCAAGAAGGACATTTGTTCCCGCATCAAAGTAGGACTTTTGGATCCTTATTATCTCCTCAGGTCTTGTCACATTCCATCTTTCGGGAAGTTCGCCCGGTTTTAGCCCCGCTTCCTGCAAAAGAGTGCCCATTCCTCCGTCGAGGAAAATGAAATTATCGCGCATGTAATCAAGAATCTTCATAATGTCTCCGTAACCGCAAATTCGGTATTTTATCATAGACGTACAGTCTGTTTAAGTATAATTTAATTGGGAAAAAAAGTAAATGAAAACAAAGCCATAAAATAGGTTGACTTTATCGGAAAATAAGCAGATATTTATATGGTAAGTTTATAAAAAGGAGGATTTTTATCATGAAAATGAGGTACAGATGTTCTCAGGGACATGTTTTCGACGGAAATGAGGATACTAAGGTATGTCCCAACTGCGGAGAAGCCCTGCAGCTTGATAACTGCGGTGCCATCCAGCTTTATCGTATGGGAAATATGATGGGTATGGCTGTAGGAATGGGCATTTATATTGACGTTACACCCTACGGACATATCGGAAATACCGAAAGCGTACGCATCGTTCTTCCCTTCGGAGAGCACAAGATCCACGTTACACATACCACAACAAGAAAATGTAACGACCCTGTCGTAACCCTATCTGCCCAGCAGCCCATCGCTTATATGAAGTGCCACCTTGCGGCTATGGGATTCAAGATTCAGGTAGACGCTGCAAAGCCTGAAGAAATGCCTAAGATGGTATAATCTTACTCAATACCGATGATGGCTGTAACCGATTTAGATGGAGACATCATAAGGGAAGCATTTAAGGTAATACCAAGACGTCTTTCGGCGTCTACAAGTTTAAGAAGTTGGGGCTGAACCGTGATCGGAAGGTCACCGTATCCCGGAGAATATCTCGGATGCGCTTTCAGCCCTGCTTTTTTTGCCTCTTCTTTGACGAGTTCGTTAAAAGCATCAACCATTGATTCAACTCTCTCAGCCCCTATTCCCTGTAAAAGGATTCCGGTAGCGGGACTCGTTCTTTCGTACCTTCTTATAAGTCTGTCGATCCCCGCCCCTATAGTTGCGGCAAAGATTATAACTCCCTTACAGTTTTCAAGATTTCTTTTAAGATCGGAAGAATGCTGTTCAAAAGGCAGAACAGGATAACCGTCGGCATCTCGATCTATTTTTGCGCAAACGTAGGAAATCCTGAATGTCAGCTGACCTTTTGTTAGAACTATAACATCCTCAAGTTTCTTTGAAAGCTCTTCATCGGAAGGTATTTCCATAAAGGATTCGTCTTCCTTCCCCTTTCCCTTTGCCCGCAGGACTGCTGCCGGAAATCCGGCATACCTTAGGATCTCTCCTCTATTTAACTTAGGCTCTTCGGGCTCTAAGTGGATAGGGGTAAAAGCGCCTTCTTTTCTATCTATTCCATTCTTTAAATCTTCAAGAAATTCTTTCATTATCAGTCTCTTACAAAAACAAATACCGGGCAGGATTATCTTCCAAAGTCTTTGCCCAAAATACTTGAAAGGTTATCCATAATAGCCTTTGCCACGTCAGGTTTATTCATAGAATATACGTGCACATTGGTTATTCCGTTGGCGTAAAGATCGATTATCTGATCGGTTGCGTAAGCGATACCTGCCTGCTTCATAGCGTCGGGATCGCTTCCGAAATAATCCACAAGACTCTTAAACCTCTGGGGCATAAATGAGCCTGAAAGTTTTATCGCTCTCTCAACCTGCTTTGCATTGGTAATGGGCATGATCCCGGGAAGTACAGGGCACTCTACTCCCGCCTCGCGTAGTTTATATAAAAAGCTGAAGAAAAGATTATTGTCAAAAACCATCTGTGTCGTGAGGAAATCCGCTCCCGCCTCTACCTTTTCTTTAAGGTGAAGAATATCTTCCTTTTGGTTAGGGCTGTCGGGATGCACCTCCGGATAGCAGGCTGCGCCTATGCAAAAATCCGAATCACTCTCCTTTAGTTCTCTAACAAGCTCTACAGCATGGCGATAGTCCCAGGTAGCGGGATCGGTACCTTCAAGCTCCGGCGTAAGATCTCCCCGAAGAGCCATAACGTTTTTGATCCCCGCTGCCTTCATATCCTCGATGCGCGCTTTTACTGTCTCGCGTGATGATGAAACGCAGGTTAAATGCGCAAGGGTAGGCACGCCGTATTTCTCGCTGATATTTCTGGCGATATCTAAGGTGTACTTGCTTGTTCCCCCGCCCGCTCCGTATGTAACGCTCATAAACGCGGGACCACAGGCGGCAATCTCTTCGGTAGCGGTCTTTACGCTTTCAAAACCACTCTCCTTCTTAGGCGGAAAAACCTCAAAAGAAAGAGACATATTCTTTTTATTAAGGATATCAATAATCTTCATTCCTACTCCCTACTCATTCTTCCCATAGATAATATCTCTGTTATAGTTTTTACCTATAGCGAATTATACATAATAATTATAACATTTCATATACTAAAAAAGTACCTGTATGACGGGTACAGGTACTTTCAGTAATCTATAATTTTAAGATTAAGCCATAGCGTTAACAGCCTTGCTGATGCGGGAAACCTTGCGGGCAACGTTGTTCTTGTGATAAACGCCCTTGGTACCTGCCATCTCGATTGTCTTGGTGGCTGCAACAAGCTCAGCCTGAGCTGCCTTCTTGTCACCGCTCTCGATTGCTGCATAAACTTTCTTTATAGCGGTCTTAACCTCTGAACGCTCTGCCTTGTTCTTATCAGCATTGCGACGGCTAACGAGAATTCTCTTCTTTGCAGATTTGATGTTTGCCATTTGATACACCTCCTTTGATTTTATAGGATGATGCTTCGGAAACCAGTTCACCTTCCCCAAGATCTTAAATCCTCTAAAAGCTTGAGGAAAGCGAACTTGACACGGGAGCTTCCACGCACACTCCAATAATTTAACGCTTCGCAAGAAAATTGTCAATATCTAAAAGCGTATTTTTTTATCCAATAATGATATTTTAGGGAAACTTACCTGTAGATTATTCCCGTAGCTACGTCATCTACCTTATCCTTGCTTACAAATTGCTCCGCTATCTTTAATGCAAACTCGATGGATACGCCCATTCCTCTTCCGGTGATAACATTATCTGATTTTTCAACAGGATTCTGTGAAACGACTGCCCCGAGAAGATGTCCTTCAAAAGAGGGATAGCTGCAGGCAATCCGTCCGTTTAAGATATCTCTGTGTCCTAAGATACTGGGAGCAGCGCAGATCGCCGCAATAAGCTTATCGGACTTGTAAAACTCATCAATCTTTTCCATAAGGGGCTCGCAGGCTTCAAGATTCTGAGTTCCTTTAAGTCCACCGGGAAGAACGATCATATCGATATTTCCGAAATCTGTATTTTTAAAGGTATCATCTGCAATAACGGGAATCTTGTGGGATCCCATAACACATTTATCATCTGTGATTGATACCGTAACAACCTCGATACCGCATCTTCTGCAGATGTCAACAACGGTAAGTCCCTCAATCTCTTCAAAACCTTCTGCCAGCATAACCGCGATCTTAGCCATTTTTGTCTCCAATCTTTAGAAATACTTAATTTTCTATGACTTTTATTTTCTATAAATATAGTTTATACTATTTTAGTACGATAAAGTACAGAATATTTTTTGGACGGAGCGTCAGATGGAAATCGAACGTAAATTTTTAATTAAGAAAATCCCTGCCGATCTTGAGTCTTATCCTTCAAAGCGTATTGAACAGGCATACCTTAATATTTCTCCGGTTGTAAGAATCCGTCGTGAGGACGACGATTATTATATGACATACAAAGGCTCCGGGATGCTGGCCCGTGAGGAAATGAATCTTCCTCTTACCAAAGATGCTTACTATCATCTCCTCTTAAAGGCCGACGGAAACGTTATCTGTAAGAGACGTTATATTATTCCCCTTGAGCATCCTAAGGTTGTCGAGGGAGCCCCAAAGCCCCCCGACGGTTACTCTCTTATCATCGAGCTCGATGTATTTGACGAGCCCTTTGCCCCCCTAGTTATGGCAGAGGTTGAGTTCGGAAGCAAGGAAGCTGCCGATGTGTTTCTCCCTCCCGACTGGTTCGGAGACGAAGTTACCTACATCAAAGAATTCCACAACTCAAACATGGCAATGGCCGATGTCTACAAGGACGATCCGGAATAGATCTGTATAAAACAATTTGATTGAGCCTCCCGTTTGGGGAGGCTCGTTTTTTCTTATAGTTTTATTTGGAAAGTTCTTCAAACTTTCGTGGAATTACTATGCGAGATTCTCACGCCTTTTCGGGCTTTTCAGGTTTCTTCGGAAGTCTTCCGTAAGTCTTTGCATATCCCCTGATGTATTTGGCAAGAGTTTCGTTTAACTCTTTTTCATCTATTCTCCATCTCCAGTTGATACCGAGAGTGGAGGGCGCATTTATTCTGGCTTCATTTCCCAGGAACATGTAATCCTGGATGGGGATCACGCAGGTCTCCGCCGCTGTCTGGTGTGCCGCACGGAGATATCCTTCGGGGAGCTGCTTTCTCTTCTTTACATTAAGATACTTCTTTGCAAACTTCACATCCTCTTTCCCCATCTGATCGATCCACGCCTTCAGGGTGAAGTTATCATGAGTTCCGGTATAAACAACATAGTTTTTGTCACAATAATGAGGAAGATGCTCACTGTCCCCGCCCGCATCAAACGCAAATTGAAGGATCTTCATTCCGGGATATCCGCATCTTTTTATGAGATTTCTTACGCTGTCCGTGATGAATCCCAGATCCTCAGCGATGATCCTTCCGGTTCCAAACTCTTTATTGATCGCCGCAAAGAGACTGTATCCGGGACCCTTCAGCCATTTTCCGCCCACAGCTGTTTTATCACCGTAGGGAACAGCCCAGTACTCATCGAATCCTCTGAAGTGATCGATACGAACGACATCATAGAGTTCAAAGCACTTCTTCATGCGGTTAAGCCACCACTTGTATCCGGTCTTTTTATGTTCAGGCCATTTGTAAAGAGGGTTGCCCCAGAGCTGTCCGTCTGCGGTAAAGCAATCGGGAGGACATCCCGCAACCTTGGTGGGGAATCCCTTGGCATCAAGTTCGAAAAGTTCAGGATTTGCCCAGGTATCCGCACTGTCAAACGCAACATAAATGGGAATATCTCCGATGATCTCTATACCCTTTTTATTTGCATATTTCTTTAGCTTCTCCCACTGGGTGGCAAAGAGGAACTGCTGGAACTTGTAGCATTCGATCTCATCAGCCAGTTTCTTTTCGTAAGTAGCGATGGCTTTTTTGTCACGTCTTCTGATGGGCTCATCCCACTCCATGAAATTCACACCGCCGAAGGAATCCTTTACCGCCATATAAAGGGCGTAATCCTCAAGCCAGTAGGAATTATTCTTTACAAACTTTTTGTATTTTGATGAAGCGATAATTCCCTTTTTCTTCGCAGCATCATATGCTTTACGATAAAGCTTAAAACGTCCGAAATAGAGCTTTTCGTAATCTATATCAAAAGGATTGTCTCCGAAGTTTACGGCGTCACACTGCGCCTTTGTCAGAAGTCCCTCCTCTATAAGGGTCTCAAGATCGATAAAATAAGGATTTCCGGCAAAGGATGAAAAAGACTGATAAGGGCTGTCGCCGTAGCCGGTAGGTCCAAGGGGGAGAATCTGCCAGATGGACTGGCCTGCCTCCTTTAGAAAATCAACAAAAGCGAAGGCCTCTTTGCCGAGAGTACCGATTCCGTAAGCCCCGGGAAGGGAAAATACGGGGAATAAAATACCTGCTTTTCTCATAGAATAATCCTCTTGTCTGGTGAATGATTTAAATCAGTTGCGCCCGGTTTCCTACCTCTCTGCGGAAACCGTTTTTACAGATGTAAAAAACTCTGCATAATTGTAATATACTATGGTTCTGTGAAAGTTTCAATATATTTTTGAAAACGTTTTCCCGCCTATTCCCGTCAATTTTGGTTTTTTTCCGAGTACTCACCATACTCACATCCAAGATGGCTTACGCTGATATCGTCGATGAGCTTAAGGCTTCCGTCAAAACTCTTTTTGTAAAGTAGTATCCTGCCCTCTCCGGTTCCGCCGTTCCAAAGTCTGTTGTGACGCTTTTGTCCGTCGGGAGACTCGTAATTAACAAGGAGCATCTCCTTCTTTTTACATCTGAAACGTGTTCTTATCATTGAGTCGGCATTATCCATATTTACATGCCAGATAATCTCGTCATCCGTCTCCTCGCACTTAAAACGTGTTCGCGGAAGAGTCCAAAGCTTTGAGAAATTGTATTCAAACTCTCTTCCTTCGTAGTAAAGGGCTCCGAGAAGTTTTCTGTCAAATTCAAATCCGAAGGCTTTCGGTCTTCCTCCGCCTATATCAAAAACGCTGTTTTTAAGCTGTTTGCCCGTGATATTGCTTGTAAGGCAGTTCGAGGAAAGCCATACCCAGGGACTTGTAAAATTCTCGCCCCAGTTTTTGTCCGCATATCCGTAGCAGGTATCTTCCGAAACATTATACTTTACGCCATTGTAATATACATATCCGCTGTAGAGCGTCTTCATCCCTTCGGCATGCCAATACATCTCAAAAGCCTTTAAATTTCTAAATGTTTTTCCGGCACCGTATCCGACATTGAAAGCGATCTTTTTGTTTATATTAAGCTTCCAGGTCATCTCACCGCTTTCGCACATATACTCGGGATGGGCCTCCGCCTCCTCGTCAAAAACGCTTACGCTGCCGCGAAGCTCGGTTTCCGACAGGTAGCAGTCGTCAGCCTCTATACAAAAGGGCGCTTTTTTACGGATATCAACCTTATCCCATCCGAAGAATCTGTGTATCTGGCAGGCGTCTTCACCCCAGCAGCCCGCCTTTATCATAAGATATGACGGTCTTATGCCGAACTTTTTATTCTCCGGCAGCTGGCCAAGTACCGGCTTATCCTCTCCAAGCTCCGGATTACAGGTGAAAAACTCAATAAAGAAAGCTTTCTCCTCTCCGGTCTTTTCACTGATTCCCGTAAAGGAATGCCACCACCAGTCGTATCCTTCCTCGGCGAAAATGCCGTCGAGCATAAATTCATCTCTTGTAATATCGTGAATATTAAACATAGAAATTCCTCTTTGATAGCCGCGCCGGGCGCTGCCGGTTTTGGCCGTTTATCTTACAGCAGGTTATAAATTAATTGTACCCCGCTGAAAGATTTTGTCAAATGATTGACTAAAAGTCTAAAATGCTGTAAAATAGCCATGTTTTGCGGATGTGATGGAATTGGTAGACATGCAAGATTTAGGTTCTTGTGCGTAAGCGTGTGGGTTCGAGTCCCTTCATCCGCACTTCTATTGCCCGAGAAATGGGCATCCGAGATGGTACAAATGTGGTACAGCCCTTGCTGTTACCGCATTTGTATTTTTTTACCCAAACATCCTGTTCCAAGTATCAGGCTCGATCTTCTTACCGAGTTTTTCCGGTCTCTTATAGTGATTCGTCGTAGCAGGATCGGCATGACCCGCTGTGTATTGAATCACATAGTCCGGCAGGTTTGAATCATACATTGCGGTAACCGCCCAGAATCTGATCTTATGAGAAGATAGATAACCTACTCCCGCCTGCTCACAGATATGTTTGAGTTTTCTGTTGACCATATTGGTCTGTAAAGGATGACCGTTTGATACAAAGACATATTCGCTAAAAGCGGTTTCCTTGCGCTGTTCCTTTAGAAAGGATATCGCAAGTTCAGACAGATTCTGATATCTGTTGCATTTCTTCTTTCTGCCTTTGGTACGGTCGACGCATTTTTCCTTGTATACGCCATCTTCCTTTATCTGGATCATTGAACGATGAATAAATACCCTTTTGTTCTCAAAATCAACATCAGACCACTTTAAAGCCTTCATTTCCCCTACTCTTACACACAGGCAGAACATCAGCCCAATACATCTGGAATAGACATCATTACGGCTAATACAGACCTTTAAGACCTCATTCCTTTCCTCATCACTGTAAACCTTGTCCTCATTATCCGTTTCCTTACAGCTAAGGTCCAGGGTTCTGATATCATGAGTATTGATCACTGGCAGATTCTTATCACGGGCATAATCAAAAATGTGGTTTATAAGCGTTTTGACATTATTGAGATTCTTCCGTGTAATAGTCTGATTTGCAGTAATACCGGCGTAATAGCTCTTTATCTCCTGATAGGTAATCTTTGTAATATCCTTGTTCTCAAGTTCTGAACCGGCAAGATGTTTACGATAATCACTCTCGTAATGTCTTTTACTTCCAACAGATCTGTGCCCCTGCTCTATCAGAATGTCGTATTCTTTAAGCCATTGAGGATACAAAGTCTTTATCGTATTCCTCCTACGAGTATTGAGTGGCGTTTTATGAAAGTAATATTCATAAAGAGCGATCAACAGCTCAAGCTTTGTCTTTTTAATAACCTGTGGGTTATGAGTCTTAAACCGTCCGTCTGCAGTCTGACATATTTTGTTTTTATGTACTCCCTTCAGTTTTTTCTCTATTTGGGTTTCTAAATCTCTACGCATATCGTTCACTGCGTGGCTATTTAGATAGATTTTATCATATCCGAGAGCACTTTGGTATCTGAGTATTAAATTGTCAATATCTCCGCAGTAAAGTCCCTCGGATTCATTCATAGCGCTCATCCTCCGGATAGTTTACTGTGATATTACATCAGAGGAACTGTCGATATCCCCATAGGTATCCCGATATTTGCCGATTAGCTTCTCCAGGTTCCAGATTTTACTTCGAAGCTGGCGTATGCATTCCTCCAATTCCGCATTTTCTTTTTTGATTCTTTTTACCTGCGATTCATGATCAAGCAGAAAGTCTATGTTTTCATAGAATTGATCAACAAGATCCTTGTCGAGCCGGAGCTGGTTTTTCTCTTCATCATAATTAAATAATCCCTTATTGGATCCAGTAAGATCCTTAACCATTGCTCTTGCCGTTGATTCAGGCTTCCTCGCATAATCCATGATCATATCTTTTAATTGCTTAGGTGACATTGGACCATCCAATGCGAAAAAATAGGCATCCAAGTGGGTTGCCAGGTGTCTGAAAATCTTTACATAATCGCTGTCTTTATAATCCTCCATTTTAGGCTCCTTTCCGATTGGCTTTTTGCCTTTCATCCCTTATGTGGGACATAAGGAGTTCTAATCCGTGAAAGGATCGTAATTTTTTTATATTTTTTTCCGCAGATAATCTGCGATGCTTTCCGCTCCCAACTCTAAGTTGCAGAAAATATGCGCTACTTATTCGTTATCTGTAATATGCGGGAATTCCTTTATTTATCAGCTTTCCAAACAAATTAAAGAGGCCGCACAAAAGCTGCGCAGCCTCGGAAATGCCCTGTTTTTTCATTTGTATTTTCACTTTATATAGATTCCGACTTATCGGAATACCTGCACTGCTACAAGATTCTTTATTGCAGAAAATGTACGCCTAATTCCGCAGTAGCAATAAATCCCGGCAAAAAAGGATAACAGGATACGCCAAAAGTTGCAGTTGCAACTTTTTCGCAGAAAAACTGCACGGCCACGCCATTTAGAATAGGGCGTTCCCTATGACCCAACGAAAACTATGTCAGCCTACATCGTTGATGTTTTCTCTCAGTATTTCTAATTGCTCCTGGTGTTGTAATTCTGTTATTGTTCCTTTCTTAACAGCATATAGTAAGCATTTTTCAACTATAAACATAAGCTTATCGCCCGGCTTAGAATCATCCAGCATTCCACGATAAATATGTAATTGTCCAGAAGAAAGCACATCAAAAGCCACATTGTAAACAGCTGTATGTGCTATTCTATCTATATCTGTCTCATCAGTCCATCTTTCGATTTGATCTTTTGATTTTGATATCACCATATCCAATGGACCTTTTATATATGGCATGCATGGTGGAGTAGAAAACTTTTCATCCGCTTCATTAACGATTTCATCCACATATTGCATAAAAGTGCTCAGATTCTTTTTATAGTTTTTCCTTCTAAAAAACATAATACCTCTCCCTAATAATTTTAGACAATAATCTTGTTTCTTTCTAAATAGTTGCTTAATCCCACAAACAATTATATCACTTTATATGCAAAGCTTGGCTTTTTATATGACTTTATCAAGAAAATCACCATACAGATTTCTTTTTCAAAGATTATTTGCTAGCAAATCACCGTTTTCAACTGTACTCATCTCATTCATCATCATGAATCAAAAAGGAAAATCCACACGCAATATTGCATATAGATCCTCCTTACCTATATCGCGGAGATGGAGTTTGGAGATAAATTTCACGTTCGCATCTCTAATAGGCTTTCAACCTACATCACAGAAATGGAGTCCGGACATGTGTCCTCGATCGCATTCCTAGTAGTTTTCTACATTAAGAATATTATTCCCTAATACCCAAGTCAACTATTTGTATGTCTCTTTATAAAAGACACATTATCCTTTATAAGACCTTGTATTGTCTAGCAAGGTATATTAAATTGCTCTTAAGAGATGCATTTCCCCCGGGACCACTTATCTCCATGAGATAAACCCCGCTCTTTGAAAAGGGAAAAGCATCTTTTTATCGTAGGATTTTTTACTTCTTCTTGATATACTTAACAGCCTTACACCCAAAATCATTTGAGAGAACAAAAGTGTTATTATTTACGTATATTATGTCACTGTACTCTACTGGTAATAGTTCCTTCCCATTAACTGTTATAAGGCCTTTCACCGTGTCATCACCTTTTCTCATTTTAACAATAAGAAGTCCGTTATCGCATACTCGTATATCATCATATAAGGGTTCTAACACTAGCGTTTCATCAAAGTCGCAGAGACCAAGTTTACCATATTTTTTGAATATATACTTTCTCTTATCGAACAGTTCTCTACCTCCTCTAATAACATCGTACTTAAAAGGAACTATTACATTTCCATCTTTATCAAGTAGACCTTCTTTGGTTTTCTCTTCGATTTCCTTTTGGGCATATATATATGGGTAAGATGAGAAACAACCTATGTATTTATACTCCGAGCAAAATACTTCATTACCATCTACATCAAGAATCTTGGCTATCGTCTTTCCGCTTTCCTCATCGTATGTAACAACTTTTAATCTGCCGTCCTCGATAAAATCTATCTCTGAATATTGGGGCTCAATTACGATTCTTTTTTGTTTAGTATCATATACCCCCTCCAAAGGATCCTCAAATCCTACGGACGATTCGAATATAAACCTCCCATTAGCAAATTCGTATCCTATATATTCAAAAATCGGATCTGCTAACCAATTACCTTTACCATCAATTATCCCCCAGTGACCGTTTTCCCCTCCTCCATAATGGACCTTAAATACCGTTTCGTCCTCTTTATTAGAATTCATACTGTTAATTTCATCGAAAATGAATGGAATAACCGCTTCCCCGGCTTTATTAATTCCACCCCAAAGCATTTCCTCTGACCAATACTTACCTTTACGAGAATCCGTGTCCCATTTGGGCTCTTTTGTCCATTCTCCCTTGCAGGCAATAGCTATTCCTTTTTCGAAGCGATATGCGAAAATATACTGAGGTTTTATCACCTCTTCACCGAATTCGTTTATGAATCCCCACAATCCTGCAGCGCTCGCATCATCAGAATAATAGGCCAAATCGTCTAAATCAAGTTTCATTGTGGAAACAGCACACATTCCTTCTGCGAAAAAACCAACATCTTCGTATGGCTTTCCGTCTTTTCCTGTAACAGTTATTTCGTTACCCTTGGTATCAATGAATAAACATTTGTCCTTATCGTGTATGTCATATACTTCAGCATGTCCGCCATCAAACCCATGCGCACTGCAATACTTAGGCGGTGTCACAAATTCTCCATTTGTATTTACAAAACCGTATCCTTTGTTTGCTATTCCTACCCGAAACATTCCTTCAAATGCATCTTCAAGACGAGCAAAATCTATAGTTGTCAACCTATCTCCGGCTGTCGTAATAAGCGTGGTCCTATGCTTACTATACAAATCTTTGTTATCAAAAACTGCTAAGAGTCCTTCTTCTGCATCCCAGACATCCTTACCACTCCAGTTCCAGAGAGCTTTAAGTTCTTCCTCATCATCTTCATAAATTGTATAACTGCATTTTTTAGGTTCTGTATATTTTTCTCCAAGTTTAAAACACTTCCATGTAGAAATACATAAACCATTACTAAATCTTATAGCTGGACCTCCGTCAGGATATTCTCCATATGTAGACTTATGTGAATCAACTAATTCCGCCGATTTCCAAATAGCATCAGATAGCTTTACATCCCTATATATGACTTCTTCTTTCTTTTCATCTTCATCTTTTATAGGCAAGACATATTTTCTTGTTTCTCCGTTATCATAATCAACCAAAACCGCAAAACGTTCTGTTAATACAGGAGGCAAAACCTTGACTGATTTAGCAGACGCTAGATACTTAAATGTCCAGTTTGGAACATCCTCTTCGGCTTTCAGAAAATCGATTACTGTTTCGTCAAACTTATGTGCCTCTAACTCGATGATAAGATCATCTCCATTTACAGTAAAACTGAACCATCCGTATCCATGTATATAAAAAACTTCGAAGTATACTTCGCCATCTTCGGAAAGATATCCGCAAAGCATTTTCCCATATTCTCTATAAATCTCTCGTAGCCGTGTATAAAAAGCTCTGTTTTCGAAAACTTTACCTTCTTCAAATTCTATGAATTTCGGGTTGTCGTCGGAAACGGAACACTCGAATGCATCAACACTTTCATAATCGAAGGCGTACATAAACTCATCAAATACGTCATACATCTCTTTTCTTGGAAAATAAACAAGAACATCTTTCCCCATAATATTGTGTGGATGCCACAGCTCAATAACAGTATCACGAGAATCTTCATTAAATCCTACATAATAACGAAAGGCCTTGCCACGCATTACTCGCTCCACTTTTAAGTTTGTCACCAAAACAAACCCCCGCGAAAATCGTCTTTTCCCTAACTTTACGCAATATTCTCCTGTGACCGGTGAAACTCCTTTTACACTAGATGCATACATATAAACTGTATATGTAATAGAGTTTCTTACGCATTGATATCCTATAGAATCATCAAATATCTCCGATTCTTTGATCTTATAGCCTTCGTCTTCGAGCCATTGTCTGAAATACTCGTTTGCCTTTCTCCAGATATATACCTCGTCATCATCCAAATCTTCGTAATCTGGCTTCACCACCGTGATCTTATATTTCTCTTTTCTTTTTTCTTCTCTATGAGAAATCGGTCTCACTGTATATGGAGTATCCCTAGGTGAATCCTCAAAGTCATCAAAAAATATTACATCAAACCATTTTTTATTCCTTGAAAGCTGTATTTCAGACACTTTACAATCAGGTGTGAATTTAAAGAACACAACCGCAGTCGGTTTCTCCATATCATAGTGATACATAAGTAAACCAAATTCAAATACGTTATAATCCGTGTCTCTACCTAAGTCACTCAGAGAAATGCCGTCCTTTAACACCGAAGCCAGTTCCATCATATCGCATCTATACGGATACTCTTCTTCGTATATCTTAACGTTTTTTGCTACCCTATTCATGCTTTCTATTATTGATTCCGATGATCTTAGGTGTTTTTTTGCATAATCCGAGTCATATTTACACTTGTTAAAGAGGTATTCTTCCAAAGATTTTGCATTTACCTCTCCTGAAAAAGCACTTCCAATTAATTCTATAATTTGTTTTTTATTCATATAGCACCTCCATGTTTCCATTAACTCCAAAAATATTAAATCTAATCGGTACTTTTAATATCTCAGGATCTTCTCTTTTTTTCTGAACAACAGACAATTGACTGTATCAAAGTCATAGATTCCGTTATCGATGCAAAACCATATAACCCTATCCCAACCAATGGATAGCGATAAACTATACCCGGCACTTTTAAGAAGTTCTTCCGTCTCCTCCATGTTTAGCTCAAGCCCAAGGCAACACATGATTGCGGTCTCTTTGCTTGGCATATAGCTCACATTATTGTTTATGGTAGAAAACAGCTTCCTTCCAAGCCTAGCCTTTTTATAGAACTCTTTACCAGAAATTCCCTTTTCCGAAATAATCTTTAGCAGTAGTACAGAAAAAGTGGGTTCTGTATGCATATTCTCATCCCATAGGTCATATTCAGTTTTAATCCGATTATCTCTATCATCCAGCATATATTCTGCCTTTTTAACTAATGTCTATACTAAAAGGGAGTGGATACAGCTGAGAGTTTTCGCTCTGCCGCAGCTCATTCACACTCCCCAAGAACCCTACTCCGACGTCAGCTGCATTCAACCACTGGCACAGACGCCCTAAGCGATACGGAAAACAGTTCTTATAATATAAATATCATGTTGAAAAAAGATAATGGTCGTTTCAGAAAGGACAAAAACGGATTGCCGTTAAGCGAGGCGCCCATATATGGACGTAATCTCACCGGCAATCCGTTTTCTATGATAGCAGCCCAAATACCGCGGGGATCAAATGATCCAAACTCCGTGCGTGATGGCAACGCTGCTAATTATCATTATACTCACTATCTAATTATCGTGGTCTTTAGGAAAAAGACATTTTCGAATTAACCCTTTATTTTTCACCTATGCATTTCTCACCTGCGGCATATAATACCTGGTTAACCTGATCTATTGCGTAAATTCTGTGCTGAATGCAGTACTTGATCACCATATCCCATTTGATTGAATCAGAGAGGGCATATCCTGCAGTTTCCAGAAGATCCCTGGTATCTGTCATATTAAGCTGCAAACCTAGGCAACATGCAACAGCGGTTTCTTTTTTAGGTTTATAATATACGTTACTGTTGATAGCAGAGAAAAGCTTTCTGTCAATCCATGCAGCTTTATAAAATTCTACATTAGACATATTCTTGTCTTCCAAACATCGCAATAGCATTTCCTGAAATGTATAACTCCGTCTTTCAAATGCATCAACCGGAACTTCTATACAGAACTTCTTTCCTGATGATACTGCCTGTTCATCTTCTTCAGATCGTCTATTTTCTTCTGCAATAGCGTTTAGTATTTCACTAATCTTCTCTTCCGAAAGAGGCACCTCGGATTTTGAAGGAGTCAGTCTTTCATTTGAATTCGAAAACGGTAGTTCCATCATATACATCCTACGTCTACTAGTCTTACCCAGTAAAAAATCCATATAAAGATCTTCTTCATTGAATGTTACCTCAGGTTTCTTTTTCTTCTTAAAAAACCACATGGATTTAGTCTCCTTCCACTTTTTTTACTTGATTGAAATACCTATAAACAAATTATAGCACAGCAATTTTCTCGTTTGTTCAACTGTAAATAAATATTATAAAAATACCGATTAACAAGTGTACTAGGCTCCAATTGCCGTTCATACTTGTTAATCGGTACTTTGATTTTGCGTCTTAACAGCAAAAAAGCAGATCGAATTCCGCGGAGAGCATTTGCTCATCTACCGTGCGTAACGACTCTGCTTTCTTGCTAAATTATTATGATGAAAACAGCGCTACAATCGTCAGGCTCCAATTGCCTTAGATGGTTCAGACACTTCATTTTCACCAAAAGCAGGTCAAACCGCGGAGAGCATACGCTCACCTACATGCCGTCGATTCTGCTTATAAACGATGTGGATACGGCAGAGGATATTAAAATCCTGGCACTGCCCATTCACACATCATAGGGACCCTACTCCGGCGCCAACTGCATCAGCCATTGACACACACGCCCTAAGCGACACGGAAAACAATCCCTATAATCAGCATAGCATTTATTCCGTAAAAAGCAAGTATGTATCTGTCCCTTCTGAAATGACAACTATTCAATTCTCTCATTCTATTATAGCTGGTACAGAAGTGGTACAAAGGGAATCAATAGCCACGCAAACTCCTTTCTTACTGGGTTTTCCGTATTATC
This sequence comes from uncultured Lachnospiraceae bacterium, assembly GCA_902790935.1. GTDB lineage: Bacteria > Bacillota > Clostridia > Lachnospirales > Lachnospiraceae > AC2028. The sequence continues at coordinate 24,608 of CADATP010000013.1, forward strand.
TCGATTATTCGAGTCCCTTCATCCGCATATATACGAAGCAGCCCTGCTCAATTAAGAGCAGGGCTGTTTTCGTATATGCGCCGAGGGAGCCCTCGAACCCACGGGTTCTCTGTCTCCTCGGCGCAGAGCGCCTTCGTCGGTCCGTTCGGCGGAAAAATGGTCCACCGGACCATTTTCTATTTCCGCCTCACCCTTCATCCGCTTTCTTCCCCCTGCGGATGCCCCAAACCCACGGTTCTTAAGTCTCGCAGGCGTAAACGCCTGCTCGGTCAAATTTTGTAAATCTGTGCCTAAGATACGCCATGGATTGCTTCTTAGGCACTCTTATTTGTTCATACTTACCCTTATTTTCTCTTGTTTCCACTCAATTTGTGCCTAACCTCCTCTACATTTCCATTCTTAGGCACAAAAAACGCTTCAAGATAATAAATAAATATGAACGATTCTGGAAAATCTAAAAGATTTCTGTGCCTAAAACCCGCCTCGGCCCCCTCCTTAGGCACAAAACCTGCAAAATATCAAAAAGCTTCTGTGCCTAAAACCCGCCTCGGCCCCCTCCTTAGGCACAAAACCTGCGTACAAGCTTGCATTTTCAAATGGCGTAATTAATGTGAATCACATTATTTTCCTTTTTTGTTCACAGTTTTTTCACCTTCTAAAAGTAATCTAAACAAAAAGGATGTAAAAACTATGAAAAAAAACATATTTACAATTATATATATGCTTCTACTGGCCGGATTCACCGTGTATGTATTGTTGGATACCTTTGTTATTCCGAGAGCTATAACTGTAGCTTACACCGGGAACTATTCAAATATCTGTTCCGAAACAGGTTCTGATAACGATTCCCAAACCGATTACGAAGAATCCTTATACTCTTCTGTCCCGGCCAGCGACGGTGATTCCGAGAATTACGTCACAGAAAAAGCCTCCGTTTCTCCCGAGATTACTATACAGACCTACCGTGAATATGACACCACGATTTATGTTGCGGATATAACCATCGATTCGCCTGATATGTTAAAAACAGCCTTTGCAAATGATACTTACGGTAAAAACATCAAAGATGAAACATCTGCGATAGCTGAAAGCGTCGGGGCAATACTTGCGATAAATGGGGATTTCTACGGTTCAAGAGAAACCGGATACTGTATAAGAAACGGCGTCCTCTACAGATCTGCTCCCGACATTGATGCGGAAGATCTTATGATCTACACTGATGGAAGCTTTGAAATCATAAAAGAATCGGAAATATCAGCAGAACAGCTCCTTGAAAATGGAGCATGGCAAGTACTCTCTTTTGGGCCAGCCCTTATAGAAGATGGGGAAATAGCCGTATCCGAAGACGATGAGGTTGGAAAAGCTATGGCAAGTAATCCAAGAACCGCTATCTGCTATGTGGGTGAAAACCATTACCTCTTTATCGTATCCGATGGGCGAACTGACGAAAGCGAGGGTCTGAGTTTGTATGAGCTTGCCTGCTTTGCCAAATCTCTCGGCGCAGAGACGGTCTACAACCTTGATGGCGGTGGCTCATCAACCATGTATTACAACGGTGAAGTAATAAATACACCGGTTTCAGGGAAGCGTTCAAACGGTGAAAGGAGCGTGAGTGACATTGTCTATATTGGCTATTGATAAAACTGCGGAAGAGACCAAAAAAAGAATTTTAGAATACCTTATTCTTACAATATTTTTTGCGTTGTTCGGTGCAATCTATGAAGTTCTCAGTCATGGTGTTTATTCCTACCGGATGATATATGCTTTCGGTTACCCACTTATGCTCGGGCTTGTTCCGATGCTTATAATACATTTTTCAAGAATCAAAAAAATGCCCGGAACACTGTCCGGGCAATTGTGTAGATGCGGCATTTATGCGCTAACCATTGGTTCTGTAGTGAAAGGCGTTCTCGAAATATACGGAACCACCAGCAGACTGAGCGACCTATATACTCCCGCAGGCTATTTGCTGATTCTGGCAGGTTTTCTTCTTTTCCTGATCGGGAACCTGCTTGCAAAAAATAAATGATTGTTACTACCTTCACTTAGTTTATCATATTTCGGCTTGTTTGCATATTTCCCAGAAGATCACGGCGCTTGCAGCAGCTACGTTGAGCGAATCCACACCGTGCATCATAGGTATTTTAACGCGGTAGTCGCATTCCAATATTACTTCCTTTGGAAGTCCGTCTCCCTCGGTACCCATAATAACTGCCAATTTTTCATTTGCCAGCATTTCTTTATCGTCAGGGCATACTGAATCATCTGTGAGCGCCATGGCCACTGTTTTATATCCGAGGTCTTTAAGATCTCGTATCAGTTTTATTCCTGCAGAGCCCTCTTTGTGGATTCTTGTCCAGGGAAGCTGAAAAACTGTGCCCATACTTACTCTGGATGATCTCCTCGTAAGAGGATCCACCGATGCGTGCGTCAGAACCGCGCCATCCATTCCGAGAGCTGCGGCGCTTCTGATTATAGCGCCCACATTGGTTGGGTTTACAACATCAAAGAGAACTGTGAGCTTGCTTTTATCTTTACAGAATTCATAAAAGTCCGGTACCGCTTTTCTCTTAAAAGCTGCCCAGAGCCCCCTTACAAGGGCATAGCCCGTCACCCCCGATAAAATATCGGTGTCCGCGGTATAGACAGGGATTCCCTCCGCAACTGCATCTCCCAGTTTTTCCCGTATCATTTTAAATACCGGTCCTGCCTCTGCCTCCATGCGGTTTTCTTCAACAAGTATTGATAAGGGTGCGTACCCGGCCTCAAGTGCCCGCAGGATCACATAGGCACTTTCAGCTATAAAAATGCCCTCATCGGGTTCATTGTAGTGATATAGTTTTGTTTCTGACAGTCCGGTAAACAGCTCTAGCTTTGGATCCGACCGATCCGTAATATGTATAATGTTCATTTGTTTAATTTCTTAACATTTGGCGGTTTAGTCTTGAATAAAAAAGTATCGCGAGCAGAAGGTACACTGCGCTCAGCAAACCAATGGTTATAGGCAGAATCTTGAATGCAATGCCGAGTGCAACCGCTCCGCCTCCTATGAACATTGTTCCGAGCATATTTGGAAGTAGGTAAGACGCAACCGCTCTTCCCTGTTTTATGACCTGTATCTCATTTTCCCAGTCAAGCTGCATGTTCTTTGCCCCGACCAGCATTCCGTATGTTGTCGAAAAGAGATTGGCAGTGATCGTGAAACATAATGCCACTATGACTTCCACAAAATTTGCCTTAAGAGAAATGCAGGACATGACAGTCGCAAATAATCCTACCGGAAGGAAAAGGAAAAGGTTAAAAAGCATCTTTCCCTTAAGTACATCCATCATTTTGACCGGCAGAGTCTGTATGATCCAGTAGTTTTTTCCTTCAAGTGACATGGAACAGGCCGTGGAGGGTACCATTCCCGTAAAGAAATAAACCAGAACCGGCACCACAAGTGAAGCCGAGACACTACTTAAGTCAACCTCCACTCCTGCCATGGAACTGATCATTTTATTAACATTTATAAACAGGATCGCAATACCGAAAACAACAGACATGACTGCTCCCATTCCGATATTTGTCATGTATGTGACAGATCCTGTGAAGCGCTTTGCTTCTTTGAAGCAGATACTCATGACAACGCTTTCGGCCCTAAAGTCTTTGTCCTTTATCTTCGCCTTTGAGGTGTGGGATTCACTCAGCTTTGAATTGATCCTCTTATAGAATTTCGAGAATACAAAGAAGAAAACTTCATAAGCCGTTATCGATATTGCAAAGATCAAAACGATGGCCGGGATGCTGTGATCATTTACCGCATCGGAAAACCATTTTGCCGTGGGGATGAAATCCGAGGCATTTGAAAAGGCATCGGCGGAGCCGGTGACTACCTCTTCTATCTTGTTATTCTTGATCGTATCTTCGATAAAAAAGCGCACAAAGAAAAGAGGGATAACAAGAATGAATGTGAGGATCGTAAGCACGATGTTTTTGTGTTTGAATCCTGCGCCGATCCCGCCGACCAGAGCGCTTATTAAAGCCGCGACAAGCATCGGTATGACCGGAAGAAAAAACGTAAGTACCACCCAGATGATGACCGAAAGAGCAGATGGTCTTCCACCGATGATATATCCGATAAGTGATGAAAATGACAGCACCAGGGTCCACTTGAGATTTTCAATATACATGAAAAGGAAACGGCTTGATACCACATTTTTTACAGTAAAGGGCATCGACATCAGTAAGTCGATCTCTTTGAATCCGAACAGGATCCCATGGGCCTTAAAAAGCGTCAGGAAAAAAGAAAGTGCAAAGATAATCGTTGCAGGTAAAACCGGTACAGACTCGGAGAGTCCAAAATATGACATGCCAAAGGAAACGCCTCCGGTATACATCGCAAGAAGCAGATATATGAAGCCAAAGCCTATGATATTGCCAGTGGCCATGCTGCGCTTTTTCTTGTCATCACTGTGTCTGAGCACATTTATATTGCTGGACGAAGTCAGCATTGTTTTAAGAAGAAGTATTTGCTCATTCATCTTTTACAGCCTCCAGGAATACTTCCTCAAGTGTCCTTTCACCTATGAGCTCCTCTACATTTCCGTTTGCGATGATCTTACCTTTTTTGATGATCGCAATCTTGTTGCAAAGCCTTTCAGCCACATCAAGCACATGTGTCGAAAAGAATACGGCACTTCCGTTTTCACACATTTCATGCATTATCTCTTTTAATGTGAAAGCAGCCTGAGGGTCCAGCCCCACAAAAGGCTCATCCATAACAAGGAGCTTTGGACTGTGTATAAGTGCACCGATGATGGCAACTTTTTGTTTCATGCCGTGTGAGTATGAAGAGATCAGGCTCTTCAGCGCATCCGCTATACCGAAACGCTTCGCGTAATCTGTGATCTTTTCCTTTCTCTCAGCCTGACTGATACCGAAGGCATCCGCAACGAAATTAAGGTACTGGATACCGGTAAGATTCTCGTAAAGATCGGGATTATCTGGGATGTATGCTGTCACTTTTTTGCATTCCCGTGCCTCTTTTCTGACATCATGACCGTCAATTTCTATAGTGCCTTCATCAAAGTCCATGACTCCGACAACCGCACGGATTGTCGTACTCTTTCCCGCCCCGTTGTGCCCTATAAAGCCGAAGATATCTCCGCTTTCCACCGAAAGGCTGACATTATCGCAGGCCTTTTTGTTACCGCCGTATATCTTTGTGTAGTTCTCGATCTTTAATACGCTCATAAAAGCCCTCACTTATTTCAATAACATTTATAATAGCAACCGGATTTAACATTATTGTATATCTTTTAAGCCGATTGTCTATCAATAAAGTATAACATTTATGCCGGAAAAAATGGTAAAAATAGTTGCGCTTACAAATATGCTATTGCTTTACACAGATTTTTGTGTTATCTTACAACTAAATTAAAAAAGAAAGGCACAGCTTTAGTGTTGGTGAAGAAATGAAGAACTGATAATTTGATCCGGTATACGAACATTGTAGGAATTACGCCCCTTTGGGGCTTGTTTGTGATAGCCGAATTAGATTATCGTATTCATTAAAACCAACGGTTACAGTGAAAAACAGCGCTTAGTATATTGCATTATCTGTATTGCATTCAGAAGTTCTTAAAAATACGCTGCCCTGTAAGTGCCTCTTATATATTGGTTTTAATTGTGTTAGATAATCTGCTTTCGGCATCGAGGGCAGATTTTTTGTTTTTAAAGGTACTGTCTGCATTTTCCTTAAAGCAAAAACTCTCCTGTCCTCACAAAGTCAGGAGGTATTATGGCACAGATACAAGTTAATGATCTAACCTTTGGTTACGAAGGAAGTTTTGATAATGTTTTCAATGGGATAAGTTTTAAGATCGATACGGACTGGAAGCTGGGGCTTATCGGCAGGAACGGGAAGGGAAAGACCACCCTGCTGAATCTTTTTATGGGAAAATACGAGTATAAAGGAAGTATTGTAAGCAGCACCCGTTTTGACTATTTTCCATACTCCGTCTCGGAATCTGATAATGAGAAAACCGCTTCCGAGCTGATGGAAAAGTGGAAGCCGGATATAGAAAGCTGGCAGGTTCTGATCCAGATGGATCTGCTTAAGATGGATCCCGAATGTCTCTACAGGCCCTTTAAGACCTTGAGCTTTGGCGAGCGGACAAGAGTAATGCTTGCAGTACTCTTCGCTTCTGAAAATGAGTTTCTATTAATAGACGAACCGACCAATCATTTGGACACTGCGGCACGGGATATTGTTAAAAAATATCTGGCATCTAAAAAGGGATTCATACTGGTTTCCCATGACAGAGATCTGCTGGACGGCGTATGCGATCATATCCTGGCCTTTAATCGTGAAACTATCGAAGTACAAAGCGGAAACTTCTCTTCCTGGTGGGAGAACAAAGAAAAAACCGACGCCTTTAAGAAAGCCGAGAATGAAAAGCACTTAAAAGAGATCGGAAAGCTGAAAGCTGCGGCAGATAGAGCGGAAAGATGGGCAGAGAAAAATGAAAATACAAAGATCGGCTTCGACCCTATAAAGGAACACGACAGATGCCTCTCCACCCGCTCATTTATAGGCGCCAAAACTAAAAAAATGCAGTCCAGGGTGAAATCCTTTGAGACTCGTATAGACCGCGAGATAGAGGAAAAGACCGGGCTTTTGCAGGATATAGAAAGAGTCAGAGATCTAAAGCTCACCCCACTTGAGCATCATAAGGAAGTTCTGATAAATGCGGCAAACTTTTCTCTAAAGTACGCAGATTCCGAACAAAACCTGTTTGATGGCTTGAGATTTCAGGTAAAGCGTGGTGACCGCGTCGTCATATCCGGTGAAAACGGCTACGGGAAATCAAGCTTAATAAAGCTTATCCTGGAAAAAGCCGGGTATGAGTACGCGGAAAAGAAAAGCTCAGGGCTGCTATACTCCGGTACCTTTGATGTTGCCTCAGGTATGATAATATCCTATATAAGTCAGGATACTTCTTCTCTGTCGGGATCACTCACGGATTTTTGTAAAGAAAGAAATATTGACAGGAGTCTGTTTTTAACGGTTTTAAGACAGCTCGATTTTAGCCGCGAACAGTTCGCGAAGGATATGAAAGATTTTTCCGAAGGCCAGAAAAAGAAGGTTCTTATATCCGCGAGTCTGATCACTCCGGCTCATTTATATATCTGGGATGAACCCTTAAACTACATCGATGTGTTTTCAAGAATGCAGATAGAAAACATCATCCTTAAATACGAACCCACCATGCTTTTAGTCGAGCACGACATCAGGTTCCGGGAAAGGGTCGCCACTGAAGTGGTTTAGTGACACAGGGGGACGGGGTTGGGGGTTCATAGTCAAAATACTCTCAAAGTTGTCTGACTATGACACAGCACCCCCGTCCCTGGGGGTCATCCGATTTCGCGGATCCGCTCAACGATGCTTGCTTTGGAGAAGCCGCTGTATGAAAGAAGTGGTACAAATATGCCGAGCAGTACCATAAAAGGCAGCATCAGCAAAACGGGAACAAGTGTAAAATTGCTCGAGTAAAACCAGAAGAAGCTGCTTGATGCGCTGTTAACCAGCGGACCAAAGATAAGCGATAAAATCAGTGCCAAAAGTCCGGATCCGACAGTGTAAATCATGCCTTCTGTCATCAGCATGCCCTTAACCTGCTTGCCGGTCATTCCTATAGCCTGGAGAACCGCTATCTCATTCTTTCTTGCGATAATCCCGGCCATTATAGTGTTAAAGAAGTTGAGTATTCCCACAAAGCCTATGATCAGGCAGAGCACTCCTCCCAAAAGGGTAAACATCCTCTTAAAGTCTTCAAACTCTGCCCGAAGAACAGCCTTACTCTCATAACTGATATCTGAATTCTCTTCACTGAATCTGTTAATGAAGCTTTCCGCTTCTGCCTCCGCATCAGGTGACACGGTATCAAAGGCATAGAATACGGGCACCACACTTTCTCCGAAATCCTGTTTTAATGAGTCTGAGCTAAGTATTGCATTGAAACCGAAGGCTTCATTTCTAAGGCTGATTCCCTGCGGAACAGATACATATGCGCATACAGTGTATTCATATTCAGACACGCCTGTATATGTCCCCTTCAGAAACTCAGACTGTTCATAGGCTACGTCGGTGGGCGTCTTGCCTGTCCTCGTATCAATGAAGCTCACCCCTGTAGCTTTGGCAATGGTAACCTTATCTCCTATTTTATGCCTTGTAACATCGTTGACATAGAAGCCGTTCTCATCCTTGTGGGTGATGAGTGCGATATATCTTCCGCTTTTATCATTTAAAAGTGAAACATCTCCCTCATAAACTGTCAGTTTATCTAAAAGATAATCGTCCATTCCCTGAATATTACCGCTTTTGCAGGGCTTTCCGTTTTCCAGAGTATAGGGAATATCCCCTATGTGCATTTCCTGATATTCATCATACTCATCGTCCCCAACCTCCATAAGTGAATACACATCCGCAGTCGCCTCATATGCGACTCCTCCGTCCTGTATCTCAACATTATCCTGTAAATACCTGATATCTTCTTCGGTTATGGAATCAGTCCAGGCACCCCTGAATTGAAAATAGGGGTACTTTGCCACAAGGAAATCTGAGGATGTGGTTGCGTCAAGCCATTTTTCAGAATCAAAACCTCCCACGAACAAACTTACCGCATTGAGTATAACCATTGAAAGAGCCAGTGATATAAAGACAAGAACAGTTTTCTTTTTATTACGCTCCGTATTTGCAAAGGCCATCTGCCAGGGCTTTGCGCCTCTTGTAGCCTTTTTCTTTTTACCACAGACTGCACCCTCATTAAACCTTAAGGCTTCGATGGGAGAAACCTTTCCGGCCATCCTTCCGGGCTTGCTTATGGACATTAAAACAGTGATGAGTTCAAAGAAAGCTGCCGCGATAAAAATGACAGGTGAAGTACTTATGGTGAGGGAGTTCTGTGAAAAACTGGATGTTGCCAAAACTGCGGGAGTCAGCACCGTTCCAAGTATGTATCCAAGAATAAGTCCTACAGGAATACCGACGAGGCAAAGAAAAAGAGCCTGCAGGCGGATGATCCTCTTAACCTGCCTTTGAGTGGTTCCTATAGTCTTAAGAAGTCCGTAAAATCTGATATCATTGGAGACGGAAATCTGAAAAACATTGTATATTATCAGATATCCCGTAAAAATAACAAGAAGCAAAAATACCCCCAACGGAACAGCAGTTTCTACAAGATTGCTTCCATCAATCCCACTCATTGTGTATCCGGGATTAACGCCCATTTTTATACCTTCCGAATCGCTGTTTTCTCCGTAGGTGTATCCGCATTCTTCAATAACGGATAACATCCTGCTTCCAACGTTTAGAGATGATGAGAGCATCACATCAAGGTCTGTCAAAGCTGGCTCGTAACCCATCTCTTCAATTATTTTCGATATTTCAATGGCAAAATCCTTTGACACATTGATGAAATGAGCCGGGCACATGGTGTCGTAATCCCAATAACCGGTTAAGATAAATGAGGCAGAGTAATCACCCGCTTCCTCGGGAACTCCGAATAGATCAAAAGTAAGATCGATACTTTCTCCGATCACCGGCTCGAAACCTAGAAGTTTTATGGATTCTGCGTCCATCACAACTTCATTTTTTTCTACTGGCATATGTCCCTCTTTAAGATCAACATAGGACCATTTGGCAGTATTATCATCCATGAAGCTGATTTCTGCAGTCTTATTTCTGAAGGGTTCATCGGAGATTGTACCGATGATAATTCTCTCTCCGTATGCTTTGATCTTTTTGTTTGCAATAAGTCTTTCTTCCTGCTCCTCAGTAACATCCTTAAAGGTTCCGTGCGCATATCCCCCAAGTTGTCTGAAGGTGCCGGTCTCGTATGACGCATTGATGGAGAGCATAATGGTAAAAAGCGAAGTAAATAATACGGCAGTCAGTATAATGGCAAATATGGTTATCAGGTTTCTTCTCTTATTTGCAAAAAGAAGTCTGGTTGCCATTTTTGTAATGCATTTTCTATTATTAACCTTCATAGCCCTCTATCTCCTTTCAGACTCAGACACTATATGTCCGTCTTCGATCCTGATCACGCGATCTGCAAGCTGGGCGATCTCGTCATTATGCGTGATCATTACGATGGTCTGTCCGTACTTTTCTGCGGAAACCTTCAAAAGACTCAAAACATCCTGTCCCGTCTTTGAATCAAGATTACCCGTCGGTTCGTCGGCTAAAATGATGGCCGGTCTGAAAGCAAGTGCTCTTGCTATTGCAACTCGCTGCTGCTGACCGCCGGATAGCTGATTGGGCAGCACTTGCTTTTTCGATGTCAGCATAAGTGTGTCTATGATCTCTTCCACAAATTCCTTATCAATTTTCTCTCCGTCAAGTTCAAGGGGAAGCACAATGTTTTCGTATACATTAAGGACCGGTACAAGGTTAAAAGCCTGAAAAACAAATCCTATCTTTCTTCTTCTGAATATGGTCAGCTCATCATCCTTAAGCTTTGAAATTCTGTGACCGTCAACGATCACTTCTCCCGATGTAGGTCTGTCCAATCCTCCCAGCATATGAAGGAGAGTTGATTTACCGCTGCCGGAGGTTCCGACTATAGCAAGAAACTCACCCTTGTTCACTTCAAGATTTACACCGTCAAGGGCGTGAACGGTGTTTTCACCCTGCCCATATATCTTTACCAGATTCTTTGCTTCTAAAATGCTCATACTTAAACCTCTCTTATTTTTCTTCCTTTTATACGTCTCTACGCGTGTTCATGATTTTTAACTATCAAAAAATCAGTGCATAGAAGTTTTCCTTTCTACACACTGATTATTACATTTAATTCTTTCCAGATTCTTTCAGTTTTAAAATAGATTCTTACAGTTTTGAAAGATTTTGATCCCTACTTTTTCAGGTAAATAAGAAATTCCGATCCCTCCCCGGGCTTTGATTTTACTTTAATATAGCCGCCTTCTTTGGAGATGATCTCCCTTGCAAGGTACAGTCCGATGCCGACGCCCTCTTTTTCACGGGAGGATGAAAGCCTTCCGAATCTAGAAAAGATCTTTGGAATATCTTCCTCCGCGATACCGATGCCGGTGTCCTTAACAGATATGCAGGCAAACATCTCGGTAGCCGTAAGGGCTATTGATATGCCGCCCTTTTCAGTATATTTTACCGCATTATCAACAATGTTGCTTAAAGCCTCCATTGTCCATTTATAGTCAAAGGTCGCGCTTATGCTTTCTTCGGAAACGGTAAATTTAAGCCCTTTTGTCTCGGCCTTTTTTCGCATTGCAGCGTCTATATCCCTTATAAGTCTGCTTGCGTCATCTTCTTTTGGCTCAACCGTAAGTATTCCGTTTTCAAGGCGCGACAGCTTAACAAGAGCATCAACAAGAAACCTGAGCTTTTCGGCTTCGTTTCCGATAGCATCAAGACTCTCCTTCTGGTCATCTGACAGATCGGTTTCCCGAAGCAGTTCGCTGTGAAGAAGAAGGTTTGTTATAGGCGTTTTCGTCTGATGGGAAATATCAGCGATAAGAGTCTTTATCTTATCACGGTCCTTTCTGACATTTTCTGCAGAAAGAGTCGAAGAAGCCAGATAATCCGCCAGCTTTGATTCTATCTTTGATACCCTCTCTTCAGAAAAATGCTCTTCGTGAAACTCACCCTTTATAGCTTCGTCCAGCATTTTTTCCACATTATCGAGAGCCTTTTTGTTTTTATTGCTGTTATAAATTGAAAACGCTACAGCACATACCGTCACCAGACCGGCCAAGGCAAAAAACCACTCATTCATTATCCTTTACCCACATATATCCAAGTCCGTAAACCGTCTTAATATAATCCTTAGCCCCCAGTTTATCCCGAAGCCTCTTTATAGCTACGGATAAGGCATTCTCGTCAACGTATTCGGCGCCGTCGGTCCAAAGTCTGTCTATTAAATCATCCCTTGAAAGTGTGATCCCCCTATTGCATACAAGGAGCTTTAAAAGGCGCTGCTCCGTCTTGCTAAGGGAAATCTCCTCGCCGCCCGCCGTAAAGATCATGCGCTCAAAATCAAAGGAAAAACCGTCAAAGGAAATAACTTCATTTCCGGTAAGCGCTTCATTTTTCCTAAGCTGCGTATTAACTCTTGCCCTGAGTACGCTAAGTGAAAAGGGCTTTGTAACATAATCATCCGCCCCAAGCTCGAGCCCTTTTACCACATCAGCATCCGTGTCATTTGCGGAAAGAAGGATCACCGGGTATGCCAGATTCTTGTCTCTTATCTCTTTTACAAGATCAAGACCGTTTCCGTCCGGAAGATTGATATCCAAAAGGATAAGGGATGGATTTGTCAAAAAGATCTGTTCTCTTGCGCTTTTAAGATCCCCGCAGGAAACAATGCTTCTCGATTCATCCTTTAAAGCCTTGCACAAACCGGCGCAAAGGTCTTTGTCATCTTCAACAATAACTATCTGAGAATTCTTTTGCATAATTCTTTCCTTACGTTTATCAGTTTTTAATCGTGGTAAGTTTATACTCTCCCTTTTCGTAGGCGTATCCGTCACCGGCATCCTCGTACAGCTCATACGAAGCCTTGCCATCCGATGAAAAGACCTTGAATTCTATCTCTCCGGACTGTTCTTCGCAAGAAAGCGCCGCCTTCTGCATCGGAATAATGCTTCCGTCCTTCACAAACAAAGGAATCCTGTCAAGGCTTGCATCCACGATTGCCAGTCTTCCGCCTTCATACCTTTCGCCCGTATAAAAGTCGAACCAGGCGCATCCTTCGGGAAGGTAAACCGGCCAGGTCTTTACAGAATCCTTTATCTCCTCGCCATTTTCATCAAAGTACATAGCCTCCGTAACAGGGCAGACCATTATTGATTCTCCGAACATATACTGGTCATCGATATCCCAGGTCTTTTTATCCTCCGGGAAATCAAAGGCAAGAAAACGGATAAATGACCTGTCCTTTAGCCAGACTTTTCCCATCTCGGAATAAATATAGGGCATAAGCGAGTATCGCAACCTGTTTGCTTTTAAAAGCGCATCATAAAACTCTCCCTTAAAGTTCCAGACCTCTCTTCTGCAGTCTGTTCCGTGGGCTCTAAAGACGGGAAGAAAAGCTCCGAACTGATACCATCTTGTATACAGTTCGCAATAACCATTGTTTAGTACGGTATCATCGTATTTACCGTCCCAATACCAAAAGCTGCCCTTTTTTACAAAGAATGCACCTATGTCCATAGTCCAAAAAGGAAGTCCGGAAGCCGAGAAATGAAGTCCTATGGCTATCTGATTTTTGTAGGTCTCCCAGCTTGCATCCGTATCCCCGGACCACATGATTGTTCCGTATCTTTGCTGTCCTGTATAGGCGCTTCTTGTAAGATTGCAGACTCGCTTTTCCTCGGATGCCGCGCGCTGGTTTTCGTAAATCCCCATAGCGTGGAAAAGAGGAAAGCTGTTACTTAGCTCGTAGTCCATGCGAAGCCCCGCCTCACTGCAATACTCTCTGTAAAGGTCTCCCTCCTCAGGGCGCATTACATGGTTCCACTCGGGAGTTAGCGGCTCGCTGCTATCGCACCACCATGCGTCGGTACCGTAGGAAAAATGGGTACGCTTTAACTGATCGAAATATAAATCCCGTGCCTCTTTTTTGAAAGCGTCATACACGCTGCAAGCAGGCAGGAAAAGCTTCTTTTCGGCAAACTCTTTATGATTTTCCGTATTTGAGGCCATCGTAGGCCAGATTGAGATCATAAAATGAACATGATCACTGTGAAGCTCATCAATCATCCCCTTAGGATCCGGAAATCTTACGGGATCATAGGATTTCTGTCCCCATTCATTGTCCCTCCAGCTTATCCAGTCAAGGACAATGCAGTCCATTCCGATGCCAAGTTCCCTTGATCTCTTAACGGTATCAAGGATTTCTCTTTGATCCTCATAGCGCTCCTGGGACTGAATATATCCAAGACTCCACTTAGGAAGAAGAGAGGCCTTTCCGGTAAGAAATCTGTATCCGGCCACAACCTCGTTCATATCTCCGGATATGAAGTAATAGTCCGATTCCTGATCAGCTTCGGTATAAATATAGGTTCCATCCGAATTGTCGTTAAAGATGAGCGGGCTGTAGGTGTCGGTAAGAATGCCATAACCGTTTGTTGACACAAACATAGGAACCGCTATCTTACGATTTCCCTGATGAATATAAAGCCTCCTGCCACGGAGGGATGCAAACCCTTTTTCCTGCTGGCCAAATCCGTAAAGAGCTTCATCTCCCAGTTCAAAGCTAAATCTTATATGAAAGCTTTTTCCCGTGGAAATCTTGACGGGCTCCTCAAGGACTTCCTTTTTACCGTCAGCGGTATCTATTATTCTTGTTTTTTGCTCCACATCTGCAAGTTTGAAAGTCTCGAACTCCTCAAACTGCTTTGGTTCAAAATCCCTTTCCTTAAAAAGGAGCTTTCCCAAGCCGCCCCAAAAGCTCACCGATCCGGTGTCCCGGTTAACTCTAAGAGTAAGCACGTCCGAAACATCTATTTCTATAAATTCATCATTTTCCTCAATTCTTTTAAAGGGCAGCGTATCTTTGTATAAAGTTCCGGGTTTTTCCTTATCTGAAAAGCTCTCCTTTACCGAAAATCTGACTCTTACTATTTTCTCGGACTTAGCTTCAAGCGAAAGCGTACCGTACTGCGATTTTAAAAAAAGCTCGTTTCCTTCTTCGTATACTTTTTCGATTTTTCTGCTTTTTGGGCCTATAGCTGTAAGCATATCTCTTCTCCTTTTCCCCTCTATACTCCAAGTTTAAATCCCGTACCTACAAACTGGGCCACATCACGGCCTGTATCATCGGTCACATCCACGATTATAACGGTTGAATTCTTACCGGACTTTCGACAAGTAGACTTTGCGAAAAGCTTCTCTCCCTTCGGCGCACCGAGAAAATTGATGCTGACCTGCTGGGCTACTGTGGGAAGGTGAATGCTGTTTGCAAGAACAGCAAAAGCAAAATCAGCCAGTGTAAATATCACTCCGCCCATAATCCCGCCGTTTGCGTTTTTGTGTCCTTCTCCAAGGACCAGACTGCATACTACATACTCCTCGCAGACCTCGTCTATCTGCATCCCGTTATCCGTAGCAAATCTGTCGTTTTTGAAGTATTCCCTCGTCTTTTCAAGATCTGTAAAATTTCCCATTTCTCTTCCTTTCAAAAATGACCCAGGGGGACGGAGATGGGGGGTCATTATCAGAATACTTTTAAAATATTCTAAAAATGACACACCAACTCCGTCCCCGGGGGTCATAATTAATAGCCGGCTGAAATCAGCGACTCATATATTCTCATACCAGCGTTTGCGATGTATTCAGCGCCGGGTACATCCTTAGATTCAAGGTATTCCTTTAACCCTTCAGCATCTCTGTCTAAGGCGTAGCCCGCAATCCTGAAAACCATCTCAAGCTGTTCAAGGGCGGTTAAAACATCACCATAGGCATTGTATGAACCATATGAATAGGTGTAGGGCTCGTAACCTACGGTTTCATCCCAAAGTACTGCGTCAAGTTCCTCTTTACCTATATCCTCTGAAATCTTTTCCTTAAGTTCCTCGTTTAAAAGGATATAATTTCTTGCAAACGCAGGGATGATTTCTGAAGTAAGCTTTTCAAACTCAAAGAAAAAGTTCTCAAGCCCCTCTTTATACTCCCCGTATACCTTAAGCTGCTCTCCTGCACTTACATCCGTCTCCTTTACCTCTCCGGTTTCGGGATCGATAAGAGTCACATGAACAACACCATCGGTTACGATCAGTCTTTCCGTTCCGTCATCGTAAACCTCAACATATCCGGATGTTCCGCGGATACCACAGATCATAGTTGATGTTCTGATGTTAAAGGTCTCATCCGCCTCAAGAGGCTTTTTAACCTCAAAGAATATGCTTCCCTTTGTAAGGGTCATTTCCAGTTTCTTTCCCTCCTGGGTAAACTCGGCAACGCTTTCCTGATCCATAGAGACAACTTTAACATCATCAAGACCTATCGTAGCGCTGGAATAATAAGAAGTTTTTATCTCACTGCCGCTGTTTATCCTGAGGTTCTCCTTGATCTTTTTATGCTTTCCGTTTTCCTCAAGGGTAATTCTTCCTTCGTGGCCTATAAGACGCATAGTAGTTGCCTTTAATCTTCCGCATCCCACCAAAGAACATGCAGCCACCAAAAGTACGAGGGCCATCGCCAAAAATCTTTTTTTCATAAATCTCTCAATTCCTTAAAAACTATTTCGTATAGGCATCATCAGGATTCGGCCAAAGTCTGAAACAGGGATATCCGCCGTATCTGTTATGGTCCGCGGTCCAGACTTCAAGCTGTCCGTTGTCTACCCGCTTGCAGATTCTCCAGGTGTCAACATTACTGAAATTCTGGTTTTTTCCGGGTAATTTACCTTCTCTTTTTATCTTGTAGCTCGGTACAAGGGAAGGATTATGGGCTTTTGTACTGGCTCCCATCTGAGAGTTTAAACTTCCGTAAAAGCCGGTACTTCCGTCGGATTTTCCGAAATATCCAACGGTTCCGTGAAAGCAGTTGTAAGGGTTACTTTCGTTGGAAACAATAAGATAAACGTTATAGGTTTCCGTTACTCCGTCAACCGTAGCGCTGACTTTTGCTTTTAAATCTGTACCCTTCTCCCATTGATAAAACGCGTCTGTGTTTTCGGCAAGGGCTACATATGTCGCGGTAGAAATCCTCTCTGCGGTAACGAGGTCTTTAGCTTTTCTGGATTTGTTAACCTGTTTAACAAACATCGGCGTCAGTACACCTATCAGTATCGCCATAACAGCCACAGCAATGATCAGCTCAAGAAGTGAAATTCCTTTGTTTTTCTTCATAACATTTCCCTCTTTTCCAAACAACCGTGAAGCCTGATAAAAATATCACCTATATGATATTAAGATTATACTACAAAATCCTCCGCTATAAACATATTTTTAATTCAGATCCCATCCCTGCATCTTATCAAGAACGTCAAAGAGCGCATGTTTTCTCTCCGAAGTCATACCGATATAATCTCCAAATTCCATTACATCTGAAGAATTAAGATTCTCGGTCCATAGAGGAAGTCCCTCACCGTTAGGGTCTCCTGTCTTTATATAATTGGCAAAGTATCCCTTCATCACATCGCTTAAAACTCTGTCCGTTTCATCGTAGAGCTTAGATCCTTCCGGAATGTTTCCGTATAAATATACTTCCTCTCCGCTGTGCCAGTTGCCGAGCCTGCCGTTATCCTTTACAAAATAGTACTGATAAACGGGGATCTCGTTAACAACTGCAAGCCTGTTTAAACAGTAGTGGGGATAATCAAAAAATACAGCAAAGCCAGGAAGTAGATGACATGCTCTCCCTGCGCGATATCCTTGACATTTTCATCTATAACTGGAAATGGTTTGTTCTCTCGGTCATCCTCTGCCTGATAGCAGGGCGCTTGTATCTGTACACGAAGCCCAATATCTACAAACGCTCCGCTGTCATGCTCGTGAAGGATGACTCCGGTAGCACTCAGTCCAGTTCCCGTTCCAGGGGCGGCACGGATGCCTTGATGCAGCTCAACGGCGTGATGATGGGAACCAGCGTGAAGAACGAGGTGTATATCCTGCAGAGCCATCAGCTGATGATTCAGGTGGTGCGCGACCTGCATCTGGATGTGTACTACTCCTACCGCCACCACCTGCAGACGCGCAACCTATATGCCACACGCCCGTTCACGGTGCAGTTCGACAGCATCGACGTGGAGACGTTGCGGCCCTACAGCTTCGATGTGGAGATAGATGGAACCCGCGCGCATATCAGCAATTTCATGATGGCGCCGAAGGATGACGAAGTGGTGCCGGAAGTGGACTTGCTAGTGGAGTTCGGCAAGCCTTTCCGCCTTCCTGCCACGCAGCAGGAGGTGGTGCTGCAGCCCAACGAGAAGTTGCTGGACAAGTTCGACGGAGAGACAATCACCGTGGCGCACTACACGGTGGAAGCTGCCGCCAATTCCTATGGAGGCGCTCTCGAAGCCGGAGAACTGGACAAGCAGAGTACCCTGGTGGGCATCACCTATGCCGACCAGGACATCAAACGGGCGGAGGACATCCTGAATGCCGTGCTCGATGCCTATCGGCGCAGCATCATCGACGACAAGAACCGTATTGCCGAGAGCACGGCTGCATTCATCGACGAACGCATAGAACTCATCAGCCGAGAACTGAGCAAGGTCGAAGGAGACCTGGCCAGCTTCAAGCAGAGAAACAGACTCGTGGACGTCAAGACCGACGCCAACCTATACCTCCAGCAGAGCAGCCAGGCTCGCCAGCGCAGTGTGCTGCTGGAGTCCCAGGTCAGTGTGGTGCAATACCTGCTGGACTACCTGCGGGACAAGTCGCAGGGCAACAACCTGATTCCCTCGCTGGCCGGACTGACCGATGCCGGCATCCAGGCACAGATATCGCGCTACAACGAGCTGATGCTGGAGCGCAACCGCCTCATCGAGAACACCAGCGAGACCAGTCCGCGCATCAAGCAGATAGACCAGAACCTGAACCAGATGAGGCTGACCATCATCGCCAGTACCGAGGCTTATCTCTCCTCGCTGAACGTGCAGCTGCGCCGCTCGAAGCAGGAGGAGAGCGGACTGAGCCAGGCTATCTCATCCGTGCCGGAGAAGGACTGCGCCTGTGTGCCGGGGCGGAGCTGCTCCG
>CADATP010000014.1 GCA_902790935.1 uncultured Lachnospiraceae bacterium
TTTCTAAAAACTGCAGATTTGGATTAAAAGTGTCCCACATAAATATTGAATGGGATTTTTTAGTAATCCAACTTCAACTGAACCAAATGATTTGTAGGAAGAGAAATATCCTTGACGACATTTCGGATTAGATATTTCCATGTCCCACATACATTATGAAAGGCATAAAGCCCATTGCACCTTGATAACTGAATATGCATTGTAGATACAGATTAAAGCTATTTAGAAGAACGTGAACATACGAAACTGGAGAAAACTAAAGTCCTTATAGTCATTTTACAGGAAAGGAGGGATGCTCATGGTATTACAGGAACCATTACAAAACACTGCTACCGATATCTACAATGAGATATGCGAATTGCATTTTCAGATAAACCACTTGATGAAAATGAAGAAGCAGGGTATTGTTAATGGTGTTGACGCTGTAATACACGAATTGACAAAAAAGGAGTACAAACTTAAAGAAAAAGAAGTATTAAAAGTCCATACCAACGCCATAACAGAAATCACGATCAAGGTGAATGGTCAGGAAGTAAAACGCTGGCAGACAAGGTGTGACGGATCCAGACCCCGCTGTTCAAGCTATGACGCTCTCATAGACAAGCTCTATGATCACTATTTCGGCAGAACAGTCGTTACTAACTATTCATTTAAGGCAATATTTGAAGCAGCCTTGGATGAGAAGATCCGCACGGAACGGCCCAAGCAAAAGACTATCAATGACTACCATGTTTCATACAAGGCTTTTATCACAGAAGAATTCGGTGCAAAAGATATCCGTATGATAAAACCTTCGGAGCTGAAAGAGTACATCCAAAGCGTATCACATCAGGTCGGTCCTACAAAGAAACGCTTCTACAAATTTAAAGGAGTATTGAATCTGGTCTTTAACTATGCTTGTGATCCTGAAAGACGCCTTATCGATGTAAACCCGGTACCTGCCAAGAACAAGGCCTATGAGAAGAATTTCGCCCCGACAAGCAACAAGCCGGAGGACAAAGCTTTCCAACCACGCGAGATCGAGCTTATACGTGATTATCTTTGGAAACGGGTCAATGAGATGCGATATGATGTAAATGGTTATGCAATACTATTCTCGTCCGAGACAGGGCTTAGAGAAGGCGAAATACCCTCTCTAAAGTGGTCAGACATAGAAGGTAACGCTATCCATATTCATTCTCAGCAAAACGATGAGAGAAGGGATGGAGTCAAAATCTATTATTACAACCCTACTACAAAAAACGAAAAGGGTGTCAGTAATAACAGGCGATACATACCCCTTACCAATCGTATAAGCCATATACTTGCAGAGCTTAAAGCAAAACAGAAAGCGCTGGGGATTGACTCTGAGTGGGTATTCTGTAAAGAAGATGGTACATGGACTACAACAGCCGCATATTATGAAGCCTTATACAAGGTAACTCATAAGCTTGGACTAAGGCTGAGCAACAACCACGCTTTCCGTATGGCGCTTAATTCTTATGTATATGTTCCTATGGGATTGCCGGTTACAGAGAGGGCAAAGATCCTCGGACACTCAGTAGATACCAACTTAAGGCACTATACATTCGCCAGAACGGAAGATTATATCAGCGAACTTTGCGATAAAATCAACGCTTTTGACGATAAAACAAGGGATTATCCCGAAGATAATGAGGTATGTACCTCACGGTACCTCAAAATAATTCCTTTTTCTGCAAAAGAAAAAAGCCCCCAGACCGCGAATCTAAAGGCTTTAATCTAAAAAATCGTTAGTGCGGAAGAAGGGACTTGAACCCTCACGATGTTGCCATCACAAGATCCTTAGTCTTGCTCGTCTACCAGTTCCGACACTTCCGCGCGCAACAGTGATATATTACCATCACAGCCTTTATCTGTCAACAAGTAATGCAAACTTTTTTAGCAAAAATTTTTGAGCATATATTGAAGGCTTTCTCTACCCTTAAATCTGTTGATATCAAGGCTGTAGACGATATTTATCTTAAGCGGAGCCGGCGCTTTGGTGGCAGCACGATCATCCGATTTATCAGCAGCTTTGGCAGATGAATCAACTGAATTTCCGGGAAATCCTCCGGCCTCCTCGAATCTTTTTCCGGTTCCTTCCCCAAATTTTTCATCTAGAAAAGAAATGAAAATATCCGGGTCTGTAAACGAAGTAAGCTCTGCTTGTTTTCCGGAGGGAGTTTTTACATTGTAGCGGGCATACTTACCTTCCGAACCAAATCTTTTCATCGAAATCAGTTCCACATCCTTCATCGCAAAAAGAGGAATCGGGTTCCCGGCTCCGAATGGCTCAAGACTCTCCAATTCCTTTGCAAGCTTCATAGTAGCATAATCTATCGGCATCGGAACATCTATCATTACCTTAGCGTCAAAATCATCTTCTTTCAGGTCAGCATGATCGTTAAGAAATTCATCCAGCTTTTCTATATTCTCTTCCTGCAAGGACATTCCCGCAGCCATAGCATGTCCGCCGAATTTGTCCAGAAGATGTGCAGCGGCGGTGAGGCTTTCCTGCATATGATAGCCCTCTATGGATCTTCCGGATCCCTTTACTCCATCCTCACCCCTTGTAAGTACTATGACAGGGTGATTAAACCTCTCGCGCACCTTACCTGCGATTATTCCAGCGATGCTTTCATGTACTTCCGGAAGATAGATTATCCAGACACTCTTGTCCGCTAGATTATGCTCCTCGATATATCTGAAGGCACTCTCCGTACCTTCCTTTGTAAGAGTCTTTCTGCTGTCATTTAAAGACTTAAGCTCAGCAGCGATGGTAAGAGCCTCCGCCTTGTCACCGGAATTAAGAAGTTCAAAAGCTCTGAGAGCAGTATCAAGCCTTCCACTGGCATTAATACAAGGCCCAATTACAAATCCCATATGATAAGCGCTGAGTTTGGCAGGATCCAAAGAGTTAACCTCTATCAGAGCATTCAGACCGATATTTGAAGAATGGCTCATCAGTTTTAAGCCTTCCTTAACCGCAATTCGGTTTTCATCTTTAAGCTCCATAATATCGCAGACTGTACCAAGGGCTGCAAACTCCAAAATTTCGTCCATACATCCCTTTAATGCTTCGTTACCACCAAGAGACAAAACAGCCTGCATAAGCTTGTATGCTACCATAGCTCCGCAGATGCCCTTAAAAGGATACTCGCAGTCATACCGCTTGGGATTGACTACAGCAAGAGCCTTCGGAAGTATCATCTTCTTTTCGCCCTCTTCCTCGGTAAAAGGAACTTCATGGTGGTCTGTAACGATAACATCCATACCAAGACTTACAGCCAGTTCTACCTGCGCAGCCGTAGCTATACCGTTGTCGCAGGTGACGATGAGTTTAACACCATCTGCTGCCGCGTCGTTAACAAGAGCATCGTTTAAACCGTACCCGTCCTTTACTCTGTGGGGTATGGCCGTGGAAACATTTCCTCCGATAGCTTTTATGCCCTTCGTAAGTATATAAGCACTGGTAACACCGTCAACATCATAGTCTCCGATAACCCGAATACTTTTTCCGGCATTTACTGCGGCGAGAATTTCTTCTGCAGCCCTTTTCATATCCTTCATAAGGAAGGGATCATGCATCTCATTAACAGAACCGCCAAGAAAGCTCCTGGCTTCCTCGGCGGTTAAAATGTCCCTGTTGCGGAGAACCCGGGCCGTTACTACATCAATCCCGAGCTCTCTGCTCCAGCTTTCAAAATCTGCTTTTTTAGTTTGTATAAACCATTTTTCCATACGTTAGTATTTAATATCCGTATTTCCTTTAAGCCTTCTTTTTGCCGGCAAACTTAACCTTGAAGGTATACCAGAGTGCACCGGCAAGGCATACTGATGAGTAGCATCCGCAAGCGATACCAACCATAAGAGGAAGAGCGAAATCACGGATACTTGAAACACCGAATCCAAAGAGGAAAGCAACCATTATGAAGGTTGTAAGTGAAGTAAAGATACTTCTTGAGAGAGTCTGTGTAATACTCTTGTTTACAATCTCCTTTAAGTCGGACTTAACCATAATTCCGGTATTCTCACGGATACGGTCAAAGATAACGATGGTAGCGTTGATTGAGTAACCTACTATGGTAAGCAGGCAGGCTACAAAGGTATTTCCGACTGAAACTCTTGCTGCAGCGTAGAATGCTATAACAACGAGGACGTCATGTGCAAGAGCGATGATGGAGCTGATACCAAAGCGCATATCCTTGAATCTGATACGGATATAGATGAGCATAAGTACGATCGCTACAACAACCGCGATGATGGTATCTCTCTTCATCTCACCGCTGATGGTGGAGCTGATAGTCTCGGTTGTGATCTGAGAAGCGGGGATACCGAACTTAGATACAAACATATCCTCCAGAGCTTCTCTGGTCTCTACATCAAGTGAATTGGTCTTAAATATAACTTCATTGGTTCCGGATACGGTCTGGATCTGTACATTGCTTCCGGTAACCTTCTGGATCTCAGGCTCTACATCTATGGTAAGTTCATCAAGAGACCATGCTCTGTCAAAGTCTACGGTAGTAGCTGTACCACCCTTGAACTCAAGGGAGTAGTTAAGCTCGTCTCTGTGAAGAGCGAATTTGTTAACACCCATAAATACAAGACCTGCTACGATAACAGCACATGAAATACCGAAGAAAAGCCCTCTCTTTGATAAGAAGTCTACTGCCTTTCTGTCTTTAGCCTTACCGTAAAATCTCGCATCCTGCATTCCGAGAGCATAGAGGGCTCTGATAAGAAGTCTTGTAACCACAAGAGCGGTAAACATTGAAAGAACGATACCGAGAACAAGTGTCTGGGCAAATCCCTTAACGGAACCGGGTCCTAAGATCCAAAGGACGATAGCTGCGATAAGTGTTGTGATGTTTCCGTCCAAGATAGCTGAAAGAGCTTTGTTAAATCCGGTCTTGATCGCGCTGTCAACGGAGAATCCCGCAGCGATCTCCTCACGGATACGCGCGAATATAACAACGTTTGCGTCAACGGCCATTCCGACTGAAAGGATGATACCTGCGATTCCCGCAAGGGTAAGTGTCATATCAAAGCCGTTAAGTAAAAGAACGATAAGTGCGATGTAAGCGACAAGAGCGATTACAGCGCATACACCGGGCATAAAGTATACAGCGATCATAAAGACAGCAACGGCGATGAATCCGAAAAGACCTGCCTTTAATGAAGTAGAGATAGCATCCTGTCCGAGCTGAGCTCCTACAACCTTGGAATGTAACTCTTCAAGCTCAAGAGAAAGACCACCGATACGGATTGTGGAAGCAAGCTTTTCAACTTCCTCGTAGGTGAAGTTTCCGGTAATCTGAGCTTCGCCTGTAGTAAGAGCGCCGCTTACGCTGGGAACGCTTACGAATGTTCCGTCATAGTAGATGGCAAGGGTCTCGCCCTTTCCGTAAGCACGTGTTGTAGCGTCTGCAAACTTCTGTTTACCTTCTTCGGTCATAGTAAGAGCAACCGCATACTGGGTGTTCTTAAGATTATCCTGGGATGATACCGCTCTTGCATCAGCAACATCGGTACCCTGGAGTTTTATTGAACCGTCTGCCAAAAGCTCGTCGATTGACTTGTTTAAAACATATCCTGACTCGGTCCAAGTATAATTGGCATTGCCCTCATCATCGGTCTGTGCGATAAAATACAGCTGACCGGGCTTACCAAGTTCCTGCAAGATCGCATTTGCATCGCTTACACCGGGGATCTCGATATTGATACGATTGGTTCCTTCCTGGTAAACGATCGCTTCAGTGCTGTATCCTTCAACACGCTGCTGAAGCTTATAGATTGTATCAGCCATGTCGGTAGCATCGGGATTTTCCTCTCCCACTACCTGATAAGTAATGCTGACTCCGCCCGCAAGATCAAGTCCGAGAGAAATGTCCTTTGCGCTGGCAGTTCCCTGTGCATCGGTTCCCTTGATATCGATATATCCGATACCCAAAGTAAGGGCGATGATCAGGACGAGCGTAATGATAGCCGTGCTCTTTTTCATAATAAAGATCCTTTCCTGATTAATCTAAAAAATTAGATAATAAAAAGTGTACTTTAGATCAATGCGAAATAATGCACACACTAATCTAAAATACACTTATTTTGAAAAAAAATCAACAATTATTAACTATTGTCAAGTCGCGTTTTGTCTTTCGTTATACTCTTTTATGGCGGAAGCGATCTCTGCCAAAGCTTCTCTGTGCCTGAAGGGTTTGCAGATGTAGTGGCTAACCCCCAGTTCCTCGCAGATTTCCTTGCTGGATTCGCTGTCGTCACCGGATATTACGATTACGGGGAATCTTGAATCCCACTTGCGGTCCCTTATCTCCATAAGAAACTCATACCCGTTCATTTCAGGCATCAGAAGATCCAGAAGCACAGCGGTAATGCTTCCCATCTGAATAGAAAGAATGTGAAGCGCCTCCCGCCCGTTTCTGGCAAATACAACTTCATATTTATCTTCAAGGAGCTCAGCCAAAAGCTCCCTGCTCATTTCAGTATCGTCAACAATAAGGATTCTATCCATAACAAAACCCTCCAAGTCAGTGATGCCTTTTATTTTTCTTTAAATAAAATATAACATAAATAACTGAAAATTGCGACTATTTTGAAATATATTAATTAATTTTCTGTAAATTCAGCCTCAGCAGCTTTCATCATGATGGCGCACTCGATACGTTTTCTCTGAAGCTCACATCCAACCTCGTAAACATCCGTGATCTTACCGTGGAAATTGTATGAGTTTGCAGCACATCCGCCGCTGCAGTAGAACTTTGCAAAACACTTGCGGCACTTTTCCTTAGCGTACACATTGCACTGCTTAAACTCATATCTGATATCGTCGCGAACAATTCCGTCATCCACATTTCCCATAAGGAAAGCTTCGTTTCCGACAAACTGATGGCAGGGATAAAAGTCACCCCAGGGAGTAACAGCAAGATACTCGCATCCCGATCCGCATCCCGAGAGCCTCTTTGCCACACAAGGGCCGCCCTGGAGGTCTATCATAAAGTGGAAGAAATTAAAAGGTCTTCCTTCTTTCTTTCTCTTAAGCATCTCCACCGCAAGCTTGTCGTACTCTTCTTTAAGCTTGGGAATATCCTCCTCGCGGATGGCGTAATCGTCGGTAGGCTGAGCTACTACGGGCTCAACGGAGATCTGTTCAAATCCGAGATCCGCAAGATGAAGCACATCCTCGGAAAAATCGAGATTGTAGTGTGTATAGGTTCCGCGAACATAGTAATTCATCTGATTACGGCTGTCTGCGACCTTCTTGAATTTGGGGACGATGATATCGTAGCTTCCCTGTCCGCCGCGGAAAGGACGCATACGGTCGTTTACTTCCTTACGTCCGTCGATGGAAAGGACGATATTTCCCATCTCTTTGTTGGCAAACTCTAAGATCTCATCGTTCATAAGTACGCCGTTTGTTGTAAGGGTAAAGCGGAACTTTTTGTTATTGGTCTTTTCAAGGCTTCTGCCGTACTCTACGATCTGTTTTACAACATCAAAGTTAAGAGTGGGCTCGCCGCCGAAAAAGTCTACCTCGAGATTAACTCTGTTTCCGGAGTTGGCTACAAGAAAGTCAAGAGCTTTCTTTCCTACTTCAAAGGACATTAAAGCTCTGCGTCCGTGATACTCGCCCTCTTCCGCAAAGCAGT
Organism: uncultured Lachnospiraceae bacterium; assembly: GCA_902790935.1. Taxonomy (GTDB): domain Bacteria; phylum Bacillota; class Clostridia; order Lachnospirales; family Lachnospiraceae; genus AC2028. The sequence continues at coordinate 7,665 of CADATP010000014.1, forward strand.
ACTTGCAGGCAAGGTTACAGTCATGCGCAATATGAAGGCAGAGGGCCTTGACAACTGTCTGACGGTCCTTGAAGGAATCAACGTAATTCTCGTAGATATCCTTGGTAAAGAGCTGCTGTGCTTCCGCAAGCTCAAGTATTTCCAAAACAGCCTCTTTTACTTCATCCTCGGGGAATTTAAGTCCCCCTACATGGAGTGCTGCTGCCGTAAGAGTGTCGGCATCCTTGATCCCCTGCTCATATAAAGGCTCGATAAGCTGAATCATATCGTAAACCATTTCGTCCACAACATGAACCGAGCCGCTGTTTACATCCAGGACAATATTATATCCGTTGTTTTTGTAGCAATGTATCATAGTATTCTTCTTTGCCTTTCTAATAGCGAAAACGGGCAAGTCCTTAAACTCACCGATAAAGCAAAACAAAAGCAGCGATGGTTTATCGCTGCTTAAATCTTGCATAATGCATTACAGTTAGCGAACAGATTACTTAAGCTTCTCGCAAGTCTGGTTACCAACGGTGCAAGAGGTCTTGCAAGCAGACTGGCAGGAAGTCTGGCACTCGCCGCATCCGCCCTTCTTCATGGACTCCTTGAGATCTCTGGTAGTTAAAGTCTTGATATGCTTCATGGAAAAGCCTCCTTAAAATATATACAAATTGAAAAATCTGCATTTTTCCACAGATATAACGTATTTTATCACACCCATATACTTTTTTGCAATAGTTAATTATTTTTTGAGCATGCTTGCTCCCGCAAGACGTTCCGAAAGTCCTAAAAAGTCCAGGGCAGTCGCGGCGATATCGGCAAAAGTGCTCCTTGTTCCAAGATTACCGGCAGGGATCTTTTTTCCGTAAAGTAGCATGGGCGTATACTCTCTTGTATGATCGGTTGTCCTTGTATAGGAAGGATCGCATCCATGGTCCGCAGTAATAAGAAGAGCGTCATCCTCCCGCAGCTTTAAAAGGATGTCCTTTAACTTGAGATCAAAGTAGTTAAGAGCCTTAGCATATCCTTCGCTGTCCCTTCTGTGGCCGTAGAGCATATCATAATCCACAAGATTTACAAAGCACAATCCGTCAAAATCCCTGTCAAGGTATTCAAGGGTGCGCTCTATTCCTTCCTCATTACCGGATGTATAAACATACTCCGTTATTCCTTTTCCCGCAAAGATATCATTTATCTTTCCTACGGCAATTACATCTTTTCCCTTTGCCTTTAAAACATCAAGCATAGTATCTCCGGGAGGGAGAAGTGAAAAGTCATGTCTTCTCGGCGTTCTTGTGTAGTTACCGCTCTTTCCCGTAAAAGGTCTTGCGATAACCCTTCCTACGCCGTGCTCCCCGGAAAGAATCTCTCTTGCGATCCGGCAATACTCATACAAGGTCTCGCAGGGCACCACATCTTCATGGGCCGCTATCTGAAATACGCTGTCAGCGGAAGTATAGACTATAAGATCGCCTGTTTTTACATGTTCATCGCCATAATCCTTTATAACCTCGGTTCCTGAATAAGGCTTGTTGCAAAGAACTCCCCTGCCCGTCCTCTTTGAGAACTCCTCAAGAACCTCCTTCGGAAATCCTTCCGGGTACGTGGGAAGAGGTTTTTCGGAAACAAGTCCCGCTATCTCCCAGTGTCCGATAGTGGTGTCCTTTCCCGCGCTTTTTTCGGTCATGCGTGCGATAAGCGCGCTACCGTCAGATCCTCTGTCAATCCTGTCATCAACATCAACTCCCTCGATCCTAAAAAGTCCAAGATCTCTCATATTAGGTACGTTAAGGATTCCCGTCCTTGAAACTGCGCCGATGGTATTTACATCAAAATCCCCAAACTTCTCTGCATCCGGCATCTGTCCGATTCCAAAACTGTCTAGTACTATAATGAAAAATCTGCTCATTTTAAACCCTCTCCTTACTTTTTGTTTTTTGTTCATCGCGGATATCCTTTATTACGCTCTGAAGATGCGCGATAATATCACCGGCAGTAACCGAATCCTCCGCCATATCCTCAAGGCACGCACTTCCCGCCATTCCGTGTATGTAAGCGGCATTTCTCACTGCATTAAACAATTCTTCCTTACATGTCTTGGCAGATACACCTTTAGCGCCCGCTATATTTCCCAGTAAAGCGGCGATAATTCCGGAAAGAACGTCTCCGCTTCCCGCCGTTGCCATTCCGCTGTTTCCCGATGTGATAAGCTCCGACCTTGATCCGTCCGTCACAACGGAAACCGAATCCTTCGCCACAAGGATCACATTTTCTTTTCCCGCAAAATCCGCAGCCTCACCGCAAAGATCTTCTTTGATCTTATTTATGCCAAGTCCCGTAAGTCTTGAAAGTTCCCCAAGATGCGGGGTCATAACCGTAAGAGCGCTGCGGTTTTTTATCTTTTCCCTTAATTCTTTATCGGCGGATATGATATTAAGTCCGTCGGCATCGATGACAAGCGGTCTATCGCCGGAAACATCTGCCAAAAGAGCAAGAACTTCCCTTGCCTCTTCGCCCGTCCCTATTCCAGGGCCCGCAAGGATCACATCCGACCATGCGACGTCATCTTTTATATCTGCTTTTACATCATCTTTTATATCCGCCCACGCGGAATTATGTAAACCAGTGACCGTAACCATAGCTTCCGGCAGAATCTTTTTTACTATGTCCGCATTTGCCTCGCTTGTTATGATCTTTACCATTCCCGCTCCGGCTTTAAAAGCAGCAAGTCCGGCAAGCGCGCAGGCTCCGCTGATCTTTTCGGAACCGGCATATATCAAAACCTTTCCGAAAGTACCCTTATTCCCACCCACAGGCCTTTTCGGCAAGGTTTTTACTACATCTTCCGTCTCGGGTACTCTGAATAAAGGACCCTCTACCGCCTCCAGTGATCTGTCCGTGATACCGATATTTGCAATAAGAAGCTGACCTGTATATCCTCTCCCGGGATCAAGTATCATCCCCTTTTTGGCAAATCCGTATGTCACAGTAAGGTCCGCATCAAAAGCAGCCCCCATAACAGCTCCCGTATCGGCATTAATCCCGCTTGGAATATCCATAGCAACGTGAAATCCCGACAGGGAATTAAGCTTTTCAATCGCAGCGATCCTCTCTTCCGAAAGATTTCTCGACAAGCCGATTCCAAACATCGCATCGATCACAATATCGTACTTATCTTCTATTTCGCTAAAAGATATAGGCTTAAGACCGTATTTTGAAAGAGTATCAAGCTGTCTGTCGTAGAGCTCGCTATGTCTTCCCTCATCAAACGCTACGCAAAAATCCGCGTCATAACCTCCCTCAAAAAAAATCCTTGCAAGGGCCAGTCCGTCGGCTCCGTTGTTGCCTGTGCCGCAGATTATCAAGGTCTTTGAATCTTCATACATCTTTCCGGTGTTACATATGGAAATAAAAGTTGCAAGCGCCGCTCTTTCCATTAAAACTACGCTGCTTATACCGAAATGCTCCGATGTGTAATTGTCACATTTCCTCATTTGTTCCGCATCAAGAAGGATTCGCATTTTAAAATCTCCCTATTGCAAAAGCCAAAATTTATCTATTTTCCCTGTTCCTGCCCAAGGAATGCCTTGAGTGGCGTAACCTTTCCCGCAATAGCAGTTATATTATCCCTGTCTTCTGAAACATACTTAATAAGGTCTTTTATCTCATCTTCCGAAAATCCATTATTGCTTAAGGCCTTTACCTCACTCCCCGGATCAGGCAACAGTATTTCGGCAGTCTTTCCTCCGTCCGTAAAAACAAGATATATATTTTTCGCGCCGTCTTTTCTAAAGATCGGCGATACACTCATATTGATCTCAGGATTCATATTCGCACCTCAAATACAGATCTCATAAATAGATTATGAATGTTTTGGGCGTAAAGTTCAATGAAAATATGTCATATAGCGTAAAATGGGGTTTCATTGATTGAAAAGAAAAGGAAAATATGTTAAGATTTTTCGTTGTGTGTGTACACTCGAAGAAACGCCCTTAAGGTAAATCATCCTAAAGACGTTTCGGGGAACACGGAATGGAGTGAAAGTCTCCGCGAGTCGGTCACTGTGAAGCGCATGATGCATGGTGGAATAAATGCGATAAGTCAGGAACGTGGGTTTACACACTTGTTTTTGCCGAAACCGAAAACAAGAAAGGAAAAGTGAAAAAATGAAAAACAGTTTAACAAAAGTTATCCGCAGAGCAGCAGCTCTTGCAGGAGCTCTTGTGCTTGCATTCGGACTTACCGCATGCGGAGCTAAGGGTTCAAACATCACCATCGAGGTTACAGGACCCGATGGAACTACCGAATCTTTCTCCGGAAAGACTCAGGCCACCACTCTTTACGATGCTATCTCTGATTTCGATGGCGTAACCATCGACGGCTATTCTGCAGACTGGGGTTACTATGTAACCACCATCAACGGCATCGAAGCTGACTATGACAACGACGGCGCATACTGGTCAGTATACGTTAACGGCGCATACGGAGAGTCTACCATCGACGCTCAGCCCATTGCTGACGGAGACACCTACTCTTTCGTTTACGAAGTATATCAGGCCGCTGAATAATCAGTAAAAAGGGTTGCTATCCACCGGCAACTAAAGAAGCAATGTTAAAATCGGAGAGAATGATCGTAAGTAAAGGACGTAAACTGTTTTCACGCGCAATTTGTGCGGGTCTTGTTTGGTTTTGCCTTTTTACGGCTATTTTCTCCCTTTTTAATATTTCCTCATCGGCGTCCGAAGGCGACGAAATCCTCGAAGATATTTACGAATCCTACAGATGGAAAATGGCCCTTGAAGGCAAGGATACCCTTCAAAGCCTTATTGATAACAGCTTTTGTGAATCCCCATTAAACGGTACTAATCAAAACTATATTCTTTCGATAATCCAAAATCCCACGATCAGTGCGGATTTTTCAAAATATTCCGCTTCCCTTGAAGCTGCCCTTTATGAGGGCGTAACCTCAGAGGAAGGCATATTCCCCACCTCACTTCAAAAATCCCTCGCCACATATTACATTGTTTCGGGAAATACAAATATAAGACCTGAAGTCTTAGAAAAAGCCCTTTACAAAACCATCGGTGAAAAGGGCATCATGAGCTATGTATACGGGCTCTATATGATGGACGTTTGCGGATTTGATGAAGCTTCATTTACAAGGGAAGACATTATTAAAGAGCTTTTAAATCTGCAGTGCAAAGACGGGGGCTTTACCTTAGCCGGTGACGAAGGCGATACGGATGTTACCGCTATGACCCTGCAGGTACTTGCTCCGGCTTTTCTTAAACAGAGCGATTATTATAAAACGGCCTTTGAGTCAGAAGACGGAGCCGCGCTATACAAGGACCTTACTTCCTGCATAGATAAGGCGATCGGATTCTTATCCTCAATTCAAGGCGAAGGCGGCGATTTTGCAAGCTTTGGAACATATTGCAGCGAAAGCACATCCCAGGTTATCCTTGCTCTCAAGGCACTTAATATCCCTATCCTTTCGGATGAGAGGTTTAAGACCGAAGGTGCCGACCTTTACAAAGGCCTTTTGATATACAAAAATGATGACGACGGGTTTGTCCATTCATCAGCCACTCCTTCCAATGATATGGCCACGTCCCAGGCTGTTTTGGCTCTTACTGCCATTTATCAAGATTCTTCCCAGGAAGGCTATGACGGAAAGATCATACCTGCCGAAGACTTTAGAATACAAAAAAAGGCTCCGCTTCCTTTAAGGATTATCATTCCGTTACTTGTTTCAGTTCTCTTTATAGGTCTTGGAGTATTCAGATTTATAAAGCGAAAAAAGGCCATACATCTGATATCGGCATTAGTGGCGTCTTTACTGTTTGCAGGAATATTTTCCGCCCTTGATATCAGGTCAAGATCATCCTTTGAAAACGAAAAAAGCCGCGTTATCCTCTCTTCCGAAGCAGATACCGGCATAGATATCCTTTTTTCAATAAATGCGGATACGATCGATCAGGGTTACGTCTATCCGGAGACCTCTCTTAAGGTTTCTGAAGGATCGACTGTATTCGACGTTTTAAGCGAGGTTTGCCGACTGGAAAAAATACAGCTTGATTACGAGAAAAACTCGGTCTACGGGTTAGCTTATATAAAGGGCATAAACTCCGTATACGAGTACGAGTACGGCGACCTTTCGGGATGGATGTACAGAGTAAACGGAGAAATGCCTAATATCGGTGTCGGATATTACAAACTAAAATCCGGCGACAAGGTAGAGATCCTGTACTCCAAAAATATCGGGAGGGACCTTGAATGATAGAAAGGCTCCATCCTCTTACCATCTTTATCTACTTTTTAACGGTATCTATGCTGCCCGCATTTTCCCGTAACCCTCTGCTTCACCTGCTCTGCCTGATAACGGGATCTGTAATGCTTTTTACCTGGACGGATGTCAAAAACATACTTAAAAAAGTTCCCTTTTTTATATTGTTTTTTTTGATAATATCCCTGTTTAATCCCTTCTTTTATCATAACGGAGATACTGTTCTTTTCTATGTGGCGGGAAGAAGATTTTCCCTTGAAGCTCTTCTTTTCGGAGCCGATTCCGCGCTTATGGTCACGGGCGTAGGCCTTTGGTTTATTTCCCTCTCCCACTATATGACAAGCGACAAGGTTTTGCTCCTTTTCGGCACCATTTCCGCCAAAGCAGCGACCATAATATCCCTTGTAATGCGGATCATTCCCCACTACAGCCTCTATATAAAGTCATACAGAAAGCACCAAAAGATGCTTGGACTGTACGGGGACGGAAGTTTTCTCGAGACTGTCCGCGCCGAAGGGAAGATCTTTGCGGGATTTTTAACATGGTCTTTGGAGCATTCTATGACTACGGCAGACTCTATGACTGCAAGAGGATACGGCGTAAAAAAAAGAAAAAGCTTTAGAATATGCAGATTCAGAAGCTTTGATATCTTAGTTATCTGCCTCAGCTTTATCCTTGCTGCTTTTCTGGGGTTAGTCCTTGGGAAAGGATATTTTTACACAGAATACTACCCTACGATAAAGATGCCGCAGCAATCCGTTTTGTCAATTATATCCGAAGCGGTTTACATAATTTTTTCTTTGATACTTACCTTAAATCATTTTATAAAGGCTTATTATGGATTTTTTAAAGATAAACAATCTTAATTTCAAATATGACCCTTCAGATCCCTCAGATGCCTCCGCGGACAGATTTGCCTTAAGGAATATAGATCTTCGGATCACTCAAGGCGAGATCGTCACACTATGCGGACCGACAGGGTGCGGAAAGTCTACCCTATTAAAGCTTTTAAAAAGGGAGATTGCCCCGGCAGGGGAGCTCTCCGGAGATATACTTTTTGACGGCAAAGAGCTTTCTTCCTTAACCGCCGAAGAGCAAAGCAGAGATATCGCTCTTCTTTTTCAAAACACGGAGGATCAGATCGTCACAGACAAGGTTTGGCATGAACTGGCCTTCGGCCTTGAGAACTTAGGCTTATCCCAATCCGATATGGAAAACCGCATTGCCGAGATAATTGCCTTTTTCAGACTTGAATCCATCTCAAGGTCCGATACGGGAGCCCTCTCGGGAGGACAAAAGCAGCTGGTACTTCTCTCTTCTTTACTTGCCATGTCCCCTAAGCTCCTTTTGCTTGATGAGCCCATATCAGCTCTCGATCCTGAAAACGCCGAGACGTTTATATCCGCCCTTAAAAGGCTGCACGCTCAAACCGGTATCACCATCATTATCGCAGAGCACAAGATCAATTACGTAGCACCGATTTCCGATAAAATGGTGGTTATGGACGACGGGCGGATAATCTGCGCGGATGAACCGAATATAGCTCTATGGGAATATAAAAAACTCCTGCCTCCGATAAAAAGGGAAAGCGAAGACGCGTCAGGAAAATCGGATGATCAAAGCGTCACCCCTCCGGCGGTAACCTTAAAAAACGTATTTTTCAGATATACAAAAAAGAGTCCCGACGTAATCGAAAATCTGGATATTTCCTTTAAAAGAGGGAAATGCCATGCTATATTCGGATGCAACGGTGCTGGAAAGACAAGCCTTTTTAATCTGATATCCGGGCTCTATAAGCCCCAGGAAGGAAAGATAGTCTTTTCGGACAAAAAGCCTAAGATCGCATATATCCCCCAAAACGTTGAGCTTCTCTTTATCGCCGATACCGTTGAGAAGGAGCTTGCGGATACAGGTTTAAATAAAGCAAATTATCCGGATTATGTAAACCGTCTTAACCTTTCCTCCAGTCCTTTTGACCTTAGCGGCGGCGAAAAGCAGCTCCTTGCCCTTGCAAAAATATCGGCGCTTAACCCCGATATACTTTTGATGGACGAACCCAGCAAGGGAATGGATACCAATCTGGAAAGAATAATGCAATCCGAGTTAAAAAGGTTTACAGAAAACGGAATTTGCGTAATTATGTCAACCCACGACCTTGAATTTGCCTACGCAGTCTCGGATCTTTGCTCCATTTTATCCATGGGCAGGCTTACCGGATTTAAACCGGCAGAAGAATTCTTTGAAACCAATAAACTATATTCTCTTAAGTAAAGCAGATGATTTTTGAAAGATATTACATCTTAATATCCCTTATACTTATCGCAGGCAGCCTTGCGCTTGTTTTTGCGCGCCTTGATAAAAGGCGCACAGGGGTAAGACGTATCACCCTTATTGCGGTTATGACCGCTCTTTCAATAGTGGGACGCTTCATCTTTGCTTCTCTCCCCGCCTTTAAACCCGTATCGGCTATTGTGATCCTTACAGGTGTCTATCTCGGCGGAGAAGCGGGATTTCTCGTAGGAAGCCTTTCCGCCTTTTTGTCAAATTTCTACTTCGGTCAGGGCCCCTGGACCCCCTTCCAGATGACAGCCCTTGGTATCATCGGGCTTTTGGCGGGTATCTTTTTTCAAAAAAGGAGTTTTAAATCCACTGTCTTTCGCCGTATCATCATCAGTATTTACGCGGCTGTATCCGGCGTTTTTTACTCTCTTTTTCTCGATACGTGGACGATGATATGGACCTACGGAAGCTTAAACGGCCCCGGATATCTTGCGGCTGTTTTGGCTGCAGTACCCTATACGGCTTTGTACGTTGTTTCCAATGTTTCCTTCTTTATTCTTCTTGACATTCCCTTCGGAAAAAGACTTGGGAGAATTATCACAAAATACAAGATCTGAAGCCTTTTAAGGTATCTTTAATCATCCGTCCAAATGTGCTATAATTGTCTGAAGTACGGGCAATTTTTTGATACGAGGATTTTTATGAATATTATTATTGTTGGATGCGGAAAAGTAGGCCATACACTGGTTGAACAGCTTGGTGGCGAACAGCATGATATCGTTGTGGTGGATTTAAATCCCGACAGAGTCCACAGCATTACGGACGAGCTTGATGCACAGGGCATCGTAGGTAACGGTGTAAGCTACCAGACTCTGCAGGAAGCCGGCGTGGAAAAAGCCGACCTTCTTATCGCCGTAACTGCATATGATGAGCAAAACCTGCTCTGCTGCTGTATCGCAAGGCAGGCGGGACACTGCAAGACCATCGCCAGAGTCCGCAATCCTATTTACAACGAAGAAATCTCGTTTTTACGGGACAAGCTGGGACTTGATATGGTTATAAACCCCGAGCTTCTTACCGCCAATGAGATAGCGCGTATATTCCAGTTCCCCTCCGCTGTTAAAATAGACACATTCTCAAAGGGAAGGATTGAGCTTATCCACTTCCGTATTACGGATAAATGCCTGTTAAACGGAATGGAGCTTATAAATCTGAAAAACACACTTGGTTTTAACGTCCTCATTCCTCTTGTTACAAGAGGAGATGAGGTTATTATTCCCCGTGGTAACTTTGTTTTTAAAGAGGGGGATCTTGCCTCTGTTGTTACGACTCCGAAGACAGCATCCATGTTCTTCAGAAAGATCGGCTTTACCTCCGGAAGAACAAGAACAGCCATGCTTGTAGGCGGAGGAACCATCTCCTACTATCTTGCAAAAAGACTTCTTGCCGCAGGTATCAATACAAAGATCATCGAGATCGACGAGAAGGTTTGCACCACCCTTTCCGAAAAGCTTCCCCAAGCTACCGTTATCTGCGGTGACGGAACGGACGGAAAGCTGCTTTTACAGGAAGGCTTAGAGAGCGCCGATGGATTTGTGGCTCTTACGGGACTTGACGAAGAGAATATACTCCTTGCCCTTTTGGCAAAGCGCCTCAGCAATACAAAAGCCGTAAGCAAGATAAACAGGATCAATTTCAATTCTCTTTTAAGTGATATCAAGGTTGACACCACTATATTCCCGAGACTCCTTACCGCGGACCAGATACTTAAGTACGCCCGCTCTATGAACGATTCCCTCGGAAGCAATGTGGAAAACCTGTACAGGCTTGAAGACGGAAAGGCTGAAGCTCTGGAATTCTACGTAAAAGAGAGTTCAGACGCTACAGATACCCCTATTGCAAAGCTTAAGCTGAAAAAGGATATCAACATCTGTTCAATTACAAGAGCGGATAAGATCATCTTCCCCACAGGATCCGATGAGATCAAGGTAGGGGACTATGTTGTGGTGGTTGTTAAACACCAGGGTATGGACGACATATCCGATATTTTGCAGTAAACTCGGCTCGTCCGGAGGACCTTACAATGAACTTTACAATGGTTACATATATAATCGGGTGGATCTTGCAGATAGAGGCTGCTTTTCTGCTTCTGCCCGCTATAGTCGGTTTCTTTTATCATGAAACAAACCACTCCTTAGTTTACATAATCTGTGCTCTTGCAAGCTTTGTTCTTGGCCTTTTGATCAAGCTCAAAAAGCCCAAGACAAGAGATCTTTACACCCGCGAAGGCTTTGCCACCGTTGCCATCGGCTGGATTGCCTTAAGCGCCGTTGGTGCGGTTCCCTTTACAGTAACCGGGGATATTCCTAACTATGTAGACGCTTTATTTGAATCGGTATCGGGCTTCACCACCACCGGAGGAAGCATCCTTACCAATGTTGAAGTTCTCTCCCACGCCAACCTTTTTTGGAGAAGCTTTACCCATTGGATAGGCGGTATGGGCGTGTTTGTATTTATAATGGCTATCTTCCCCATAATGGGCGGATATTCCATAAATCTGATGCGCGCAGAAAGTACCGGACCTGCCGTCGGAAAGCTTGTACCCAGAGTACAAAAGACCGCCAAAATACTCTATCTTATTTACCTCGCCATAACCGTTATCGGAGCTATAGTCTATATGATCTGCGGTATGGGATTGTTTGATGCGCTAACAACTATCTTCGGTACTGTCGGTACCGGCGGATACGGTATTTTAAACGACAGCATCACATCCTACTCTCCTGCCGTACAGTGGGCTATCACGATTTTTATGATACTGAGCGGTATCAACTATTCCGTTTACTTCTGTCTCCTTAGAAGACAGTTTAAAGACGCCTTTTCAATATCCGAGGTTAAATGGTATATCGGTATCATCCTCGTGAGTACCATAATCATTACCTTCAACATAAGAAATATGTATTCCGGTACCTTAGAGAGCGCGCGCCACGCCGCATTCCAGGTGGGATCCATCATCACGACCACAGGATTTTCAACTACCGATTTTGACCTTTGGCCCTCTCTTTCAAAGACGATCCTTGTAATACTGATGTTTTGCGGAGCCTGCTCAGGCTCTACGGGCGGAGGTATGAAGATCTCAAGATGGCTCATCATGGGTAAGACTATTTTTAAAGAGCTTTCAACCATGGTCCACCCAAGGCAGGTCAAAAAAATACATATGGACGGGCATGTTGTAGAGCACGAAACGATAAGATCAACCAATGTTTATCTCGCATCTTACTTTTTCCTGATGCTGCTCTCGGTACTTCTTATATCAATAGATAATTTTGACTTTACCACCAACTTTACCGGTGTAGTCGCAATGCTTAACAACATAGGTCCGGGGCTCGGACTCGTAGGTCCAACCGGCAATTACTCCATGTTCAGTGTCTTTTCTAAGATCGTACTTATTTTTGATATGCTGGCAGGAAGACTCGAGCTTTTCCCTATGCTTATCATCCTTAAGCCCGCCTGCTGGAGAAAATACTGAGTTAGATTTATCTAATCTTTGTTAGATTTTTAGACATTTTTAATTGTTTTCAAACTATTGTTGTGTTAGACTAAGTTCATAAGTTTTATTCCACGACAAGGAGTGATGACATGCGTAATAACGAATCTTCTGAAGACTACCTCGAGACAATACTTATGCTCAGCGAGGTAAAGCCCGTTGTCCGTTCTGTTGACATAGCAAACGAGCTTGGATACAAAAAATCAAGCGTCAGCGTTGCCATGAAAAATCTTCGTGAACGCAATATGATCACCGTAACAGATGAGGGGTACATTTATCTTACAAAAGAAGGCAAAAAGATAGCAGACATGATCTACGAGCGCCATAAGCTAATTTCAGAGTGGCTTGTAAAGCTCGGCGTCGACAAAAAAGTCGCGTTAGATGATGCCTGCAGAGTTGAACATGATCTCAGCGAAGAAAGCTTTGCAGCGATCAAAAAATACATATCAAAACATTAATTCGTACCGGTGGTACCCGTAGAGGTACCGCCGGTATTATTATTTGTGGTGTTTGTTGTATTTGTGTTTGTTGTATTTGTGTTTGTTGTATTTGTGTTTGTCGTATTTGTGTTTGTCGTAGTTGTATTTGTCGTATTTGTGTTTGTTGTATTTGTGTTTGTCGTAGTTCCTGACGTTGTATCGGTAGTTGTTGAGTTTGTAGTTGTTGAATTTGTAGTTGTCGAATCTGTAGTTGTTGTAGTGCCGGTGGTAGCAGGTGCAGTCTCCTCTTCTTTCCAGCTAACAACGTTATGGTAAAGCTTATAGAATCCTCCTCCCATTCTCTCTGCCTGTATCTGGATAGAGAAGCGATTCATTCCGAGACTCTTTAAGGCCTCGTCGACATATCCCTTTTTATAATCTCCCTTTCCGTACGCAGTCTCAATTGATTTAAAAAGCGAAGAAGGTATGATCACGGTAAAATGCTTGTCTCCCGTTCCTGCCGCCACAAGCTTTTTCTTGCAATCTGCGTAGTATTCGTCCATATTCCAAACCGCGTCGCTCTCCTTAAGCCCGAGCTTCTCAAGAGCGGCAACAAGTTCTTCTCTGCCGGGAGTCGCTGTACTTGTGTTTCCGTTTGTACCGGATCCGTTTCCGTTATTTGCAGGATAAAGATCGTCATACCTCAAAGGCTCAAAATTATTGGTATCAGCAACACTTGAAGGGTCTCCGGCATCGGGAGAAGCTACGGTACCCTCCTCCGGTCCCTTATAGGAAGATGCGTTACAGGGAGGTAAGTTCACGCTAAGCCCGGTTCTTGTATGGGTAGGCGCAAAGTCCTTGTCTGACCTGTTAAAGTAATCGTAGGTTGAAGGGTTTGTATCATCCCATGTGATGTCTTCGTTGTAATAACCGTCGGATAGCTTGACGATATTCCAGGCATGATCCTCTCCTGCGTATCCTGTACAATAATAGCAGGGGATTCCAAGTTGCTGTAAAATATACTGATTGGCTCTTGCGTATCCCGCACAGACGCTGATCCCGTTTACCAATGCGCTGTATGCGCTCTGGCTAAGGACTGCCCCGTCGGCGTAAGAAACATTCGAAACAAGGTAGTCATGTACATATTTTTCTTTTTCATAATCGCCAGGCAGCTCGGACGCTCCGGCAATTACAGCCTTTGCCGCGCTGCTGAAGTTTGCCTTTGCGGTCTCTAAAGCATTGGCAAGAGTATAGTAAACAAGCTGAATCTCCACCACGGATCCCGATTTTGTATACTTTACGGAATAGCTGGTATCAAGGTAGAAAAGCTCCGGATGATCGTTCACGACCGATTCAAAAATATTTGAAAGCTGCGATGTATTGATTGCTTTTACGGGAGCAAAGGATGATACTACAGAAAGAGCATTCGCATATATCTGACGATAAACCGCCTGCTCATCAGACGTAAGCATTCCATAGTAGGGATAAATATTTGTGTCAAATTTAAAGCCTTCGCCTGTCTGCCCTGTGCTGAGTTCCTTCTTTATAGACTCAGCTACTTCGTCAGTGATCTTCTCTTCTTCGCTTGAAACCGGCAGATATCCGGTAAGATGGGACAGATTATCCGGGCTCTGGGAATTGCCGGGGAGCTCGATGATCACAGCATCGCCATCTTCCGCCTCATCTTCGGGTTCGGAAACGCTCACATCTCCGCTCGCGGTGGCATCCCCGCCTTCTTCCTCATCATCTCCGCCGGGTAAAAGAGCCGCGATCTTACTGAGTGCTCCTCCCTCCCCGGTAGCCCCCGCTACCTTTTCGGTAAGGGCGGGATTGACCGCACAGACTAGTATGAACGCACAAAGTGCGATTATTATTGTGGCCAGGCCGTAAAATAAACCTTTAATAAACTTCATCTTATTTTCCTGTTTTGCTTATAGAATAATTTAGAAATACTCCATTTTATTTTACACTATTTTGCGATATTTTTATAGACTTTTTAAATTACCTTAATCTCTCCTCCTCGCGCTTGAAAACATACTCCTTAAATGATAAAATGTGAAGGATAAATCTTTAATAATACGGAGGTGCATATGGACGCAATAGAATGTATCAAGGGTCGAAGAAGTATCAGAAATTTCCAGGATAAACCCGTTTCCCACGAGACAATCGAAAAAATCGTTTCCGTCGCAGCTATGGCTCCCAGCTGGAAGAACACACAGGTTACCCGCTATATAGCTCTTGAGGGTGCCGTTAAAGACGAGCTTGCCAAATGTACCACCATTTGGGCTAAAAACGGCGATATTATCCGTAATGCTCCCGTTGTAATTGCCGTTTGTGCCGTTTCAAAAAGAAGCGGATATGAGAGGGATGGTTCCTTCTCTACAAGCAAGGGCGATAAATGGGAAATGTTTGACGTTGGCATCGCCAGCGAAGCATTTTGTCTCGCCGCATACGAAGCCGGACTCGGTACCGTTATCTTAGGTCTTTACGATGATAACGCTCCCGAGGTTATAGGTGTTCCCGAAGGTCAGGAGCTTATCGCTCTTATCCCTATGGGCTACCCCGCAGAATCTCCCGAGGCTCCCCGCCGAAAGGAAGTTTCTGAACTTCTTTCATACAGGTAAATTTATTCAGCCGGGATTATTTCTCGGCTGAGTTTATGCTAACTACATTTATTTACGAGGTTACAAACATGAGACATCTAATGAGTCCTCTGGACTTTACCACCGAGGAGCTTGACAAGCTCTTTGATCTGGCAAACGACATCGAAAAATCCCCTGAAAAGTACGCCCACAAATGCGACGGCAAAATCCTTGCCACCTGCTTTTACGAGCCCAGCACAAGAACAAGACTTTCCTTTGAATCCGCTATGACCCGCTTAGGCGGAAGAGTCATCGGCTTTTCAGACGCCAATTCTTCATCAGCCGCAAAGGGCGAGAGCGTTTCTGATACCATAAGAGTCATCTCCTGCTACGCAGATATCTGCGCTATGAGACATCCCAAGGAGGGTGCTCCCATGGTTGCCGCATCAAAGAGCCTTATCCCTGTTATCAACGCAGGTGACGGCGGACATCAGCATCCCACTCAGACTCTCACGGACCTTCTTACGATCCGCAGTCTCCACGGCAAATTAAACGGCTTTACCATCGGACTTTGCGGAGACCTTAAATTCGGACGTACCGTCCACTCCCTTATAAATGCCCTTGTCAGATACGACAACATCAAATTCGTTTTTGTATCTCCAACAGAGCTTCGCGTACCCGATTATGTAACGGATATGCTCCGTGAAAAAGGCATCCCTTACGAGGAGGTTATAAAGCTCGAGGATGTTATCGGAGACCTGGATATCCTCTATATGACAAGAGTTCAAAAAGAGCGCTTCTTCAACGAAGAGGACTACATAAGATTAAAGGATTTTTACATCCTCACCCCCGAAAAGCTCTCTCTTGCCAGTGAAAATATGCTGATCCTCCATCCCCTCCCCAGAGTAAACGAAATCTCTGTCGAGCTTGATGACGATCCCAGAGCCGCTTACTTTAAACAGGCAAGATACGGTGTGTACGTAAGAATGGCCCTGATCCTTACTCTTTTAGGACTATCATAAGGAGAATAATATGTTAAACGTAGGAAAAATCGAAGAAGGCTTTGTACTTGACCACATCAAAGCCGGAAAAAGTATGGATATATATGAGCACCTTGGGCTCGATAAAATGGATTGCACCGTTGCGATCATCAAAAACGCCCGCAGTAAGGTTATGGGCAAAAAGGACATTTTAAAAGTAGAGTGTGATATCAACACCCTCGACCTCGACGTTCTTGCATTTATCGACCATAACATCACGATAAACGTTATCAAAAACGGCGAGATCGTTGAAAAAAGAGTTTTGGCCCTTCCCAAGGAAGTAAGGAACGTTATTAAATGCCATAACCCCAGATGTATCACATCCATCGAGCAGGGGCTTCCCCATATCTTCTTCCTCGCAGACGAAGAAAACGAAGTCTACAGATGCAAATACTGCGAAGAAAAATACACTGAGAGGTAAACGGTATGCAGGCTATAGTACTTGCCGCAGGAATGGGTAAGCGCCTTAAAGAACTTACAAAAGACAATACAAAGTGCATGGTAAAGGTCGGCGGAGTTACCCTTATCGAAAGACTCCTTAGCCAGCTTGAGCCCTATGATCTTGATAAAATAATAATCGTTGCAGGCTATGAGGCGGAGAAGCTCATAAGCTTTGTAGAGTCTCTTGATATTAAGACTCCTGTCAGCTTTATTACTAACAGCATCTATGACAAGACCAACAATATCTATTCCCTGTATCTTGCCAAGGACGAGCTTTGCAGCGATGATACCCTTTTGTTTGAATCGGATATCATTTTCGAGGACTCCGTTCTTGATGCCCTTGTAAATGACAAAAGGCCTACTCTTGCTCTTGTAGACAAGTACGAAAGCTGGATGGACGGAACATGTGCGGTACTTCGCGATGACGATTCCATCGAAAAGATCGTTCCCGGAAAACAGTTTGATTATAAGGACAGCTCTGCATACTTTAAGACTGTAAATATTTATAAGTTCAGCAAAGATTTTTCGGAAAAAGTTTATGTGCCCTTCCTTGAAGCCTACTCCAAGGCTCTGGGCAACAACGAATACTATGAACAGGTTTTAAGAGTCATCACTATGCTTGACGCATCGGGAATACGTGCCAAGCGCCTTGACGGTCAAAAATGGTACGAGATAGACGATATCCAGGATCTTGAAATCGCCGAATCCATCTTTGCAAGCGGTGAGGAAAAGGCAAAAAGACTTTCAAAAAGATACGGCGGCTATTGGCGCTATCCCAAGATGATCGACTTTTGCTACCTTGTTAACCCCTACTACCCTCCTAAGAAAATGGAGGATGAGATCGCCGCAAGTTTCCATACTCTCCTTACCCAATATCCATCGGGTATGGGAGTCAATTCACTTCTTGCCGCGAGAAATTTTGAAATCTCTAAGGAGAATATCCTCGTCGGAAACGGTGCTGCCGAGATAATAAACCACCTTGTCTCCTCTTTCGAAGGCAGCTTCGGTTTTATAAGACCCACCTTCGAAGAGTATCCCAACAGGTCAAAAGCCCCCGGAAATGACGTTATCTTTAATGCCCCCGCTCCCGACTTTTCCTATACAGCGGAGGATATTATGAGATTCTTTGACGATAAGGACATCAGGAATCTTGTACTTATAAACCCGGACAATCCGACCGGAAATTATATAAAGACCGAAGATGTAAAGCGAATTGTCAGTTGGGCCAAAGATAAGAATATCCGTCTTATCTACGACGAATCCTTTTCGGACTTTGCTACGGATGCGGACCACACCCTGCTTATAAATGAATTTGTTAAGGCAAATCCACATCTTTATATCGTAAAGAGCCTTTCAAAATGCTACGGAGTACCGGGACTCAGACTCGGCATCCTCGCCTCCGGTGATGAAAAGACCGTGGATGATCTGAAGAAAAAGCTCTCTATCTGGAATATCAATTCCTTTGCCGAGTTCTTTATGCAGATCTTTGCCAAGTACCGCAAGGAATATGATCTTTCAACAAAGGCCCTCGCCGCTGAAAGGGAGCGCTTTGGAAAGGAGCTTTCAGCTCTTCCGGGCGTCAGGGTATACCCTTCTGAGGCAAACTTTTTATTGATCTGCGTAAGCGGCAAGCTAAGCGCCCGCGAAATAAGCGTAAAGCTTTTAAACGACTATGACCTCATCGTCAAGGATCTTTCCGCGAAGATGCCCGGTGACGGATTTCTCAGGTTTGCGGTCAGAAATACCGAAGATAACAATAAGCTTTTAGAAGCTCTTAAGGAAATACTATGATACTTCTCTATATAGATCCGGGAACAGGAAGTATGCTTTTTACCATACTTCTCGGCGTTATCTCTTCGCTGTTTTTTGTATTCAGGAAGTTCCTCCTCGGCCTTAAGTTTACTTTCTCTTCAGGAAAGAAAACTCTTGATGCGGAGAAAAAGCATGAGTACCTGATATTCAGCGACAGCAAACGCTACTGGAATGTATTTAAACCCATTTGCGATGAATTCGAAAAAAGACAGATAAAACTGGATTACTGGACCGCCTCACCGGACGATCCGGCTCTTAGTGTCCCCTACAAATATATTAAGACAGAATTTATCGGTGAAGGAAACCGCGCCTTTGCAAGGCTAAACACTTTAAGCGCAGATATTCTGCTCTCCACCACACCGGGTCTTGACGTTTACCAGTGGAAACGCTCCAAAACAGTTAAATACTATGTCCACATTTTCCATGCCGTTGATGAAGCTTTAGGTTATCGTATGTTCGGTATGGACTATTATGATGCGATCCTTCTTACGGGAGCTTTCCAGGGCGATAATATCCGAAAGCTTGAAAAGCTTCGAGGTCTTCCGGAAAAAGAGCTTGCAGTTACCGGCTCCACATACATGGATGCCCTTCTCGAAAAGAAGGAGCGCACCCCCGAGCCGGCTCACGATAAAACCGTTTTGCTTGCTCCCTCATGGGGAGAAAGCGCCATTCTTTCAAGGTTCAGTAAAAAGCTGATAGAGGCGCTTCTTTCAACTGACTTTAATATCATCATCCGTCCCCATCCCCAGTCCTCCGTATCCGAAAAGGATATGCTTGATGAGCTGATGGCAGCTTTTCCGAACAGTGACAAGCTTACCTGGAGCTTTGATAACAACAATTTTGATGCTCTCAACAAATCAGACGTTATGATCACGGACTTTTCCGGCATCATCTTCGACTATTCCCTGGTATTTGGAAAGCCGATCCTCTACGCCGATACATCCTTCGACAAGGCTCCCTATGATGCCGCCTGGGTAGATGATAACCTTTGGAGATTCGAAGTACTTCCGTCCCTGGGCAAAAAGCTTGATGAAAATGACTTTCCTTCCATCGGGAAACTGCTTGATGACCTTATAGAAAACCCGGAGTTTTCCGAAGGACGCAAAAAGGTTTCCGATACGGCATGGCAGTGCAAAAAAGAATCCGCACGCCTTACCGCAGACTATCTGATTTCCAAACATAAAGAAATTGAGGCTTGATTATGGGCAATCCGTTATACAATCTTTTCATACAGCCGCTTGAGCTCCTTATAGAGCTTATTTTCTCTGTCATGAAATCCATAAGCGGTAACTACGGTCTGGCCATAATCATGGTCAGTGTCGTTGTAAATATCCTGATCTTCCCTCTCTATAAGCGTTCCGATGCCATGCAGGAAGCGGAACATAAAAAGCAAAAAGAGATGGAGCCCTGGATAAAACATATCCGTAAAACCTTCAAGGGCGACGAGCGTTTTATGATGCTGCAAACCTACTACAGACAGCAGGACTACGCTCCCATCAGCGCCGTAAAGGGTTCTTTCTCCCTGCTTTTGCAGATTCCCTTTTTTATGGCTGCATACCACTTTTTATCCAGCATCGATATGCAGGGAGTATCCTTTTTATTCATCCCTAATCTCGGAGCGGCAGACCACCTTATTAAGATCGGACCTTTGGCTATAAACCTGCTGCCCCTTATGATGACAGGATTTAACCTCCTCTCAGCGGCTATATATCTGAAAGGAACAAGGCTTCGCGACAAGATTCAGACCGTCGTACTTGCTCTGGCCTTTTTGGTTATTCTATACAGAAGCCCTTCGGCTCTTGTTTTGTACTGGACTATGAACAATTTCTTCTCTCTTTTGAAGAATGTTTTAATGAAGCTTGTGGGCCCCGCCCTTTCCAAACGAAAAAAAGCTCACGCATCCTCTTTAAAAGAGCAGACTGCATCCGAAGATACACTTAAACCCGATAAAGCCGAAATCAGAAAAGGTGCTGCGACCTTTGTTCTTGCCGCGCTTTTCCTTACTCTGATTACAGGGCTCGTAGTACCCGCTGCAGCAGTCAGCGCTTCCCCCGAGGACTATATCTCCGTTAATCCGACCGTAAACCCTGTGCTGCTCATCTTTAATACGCTTTTTATAAGCGCAGGAATCTTTATGGTCTGGGGCGGGATCATTTACTTCGTCAGTAAAGAAAAACAAAGAACGGCTCTTACAGCCGTCTTTTGGAGCCTGAGCCTTCCCGCCATCGTCAACTATATGTTCTTCGGAAAAAAGCTTGGTACCATATCCCCCCTCTTTAGGTTTAACGATGGACTGAACTATTCAAAAACGGAGCTTCTTATCAGCACAGCGGTATTTTTGATCCTGCTTGCTGCCGCAGTCATTGTTTATATCAAAAAGAGAGCCCTTGTGCGCCCCGTGCTGGCGGTTTTGGTGCTCAGCGTTCTGATACTGGGCTCCTATCAGACTATCAAGGCACAAAGCCATGTACGCGCTCTCGGACGGGATTTTAGGGTATCCTCCTCTTCGGAGGAAATAGAGCCTATAATTCCTCTTAGCAAAAGCGGAAAAAATGTGGTTGTGATAATGCTCGACAGAGCGATAAACGATTACTTCCCCTATGCCTTAAATGAAAAGCCCGAGCTTAAAGAAAGCTTTGACGGCTTTACATACTATCCAAATACAATATCCCACGGGCTCTTTACAGTATACGGAACCCCTCCTTTATTCGGCGGATACGAATATACTCCAAAGGCCATAAATGAAAGAGACGATGTTCCTCTTGTGGATAAACAAAATGAAGCCCTAAAGGTTATGCCGGTGCTCTTTTTAAACAACGGCTATAACGTTACAGTCTGCGATCCGCCCTACGCCAACTACCGGGAAATCTGCGACCTTTCAATATATGATGATTATCCTGAGATAAACGCTTATGAAACCATGGGCAAATATATTTCCGAAGGTGAACACTATACAAAGTCCGTTTCCGATACTTCGAGAAGGAACTGTGTTTACTACGGAATCCTTAAGGTTCTTCCCCCCATCCTGCAGCGCTTTGTCTACGACTACGGCGACTATTATCAGATGGAGAAAAAGCATATACAGGAGCCGGAGTTTTTGGGTTCATACGCTGTGCTTGATAATCTCGATAAACTGACTTACATCAAAGACGATGACCAAAACACCTTTATGATGATGGACAACAATACTACCCACGCTCCTTGTCTGCTCCATCTTCCGGATTATACACCTGCAGACAGCGCTTCCGACGCCTCGGATACCCCGGCGTACTTAGAGCTTGACGGCCGCATCTGCAAGCTTGACAATTCAATCCTTGTACAGCACTACCACGTTAATATGGCCGCATACCTAAAGCTGGCCGAGTGGTTTGATTACCTTAGAGCGAATGACCTCTACGACAATACAAGGATCATAATCGCAGCGGACCACGGCAGGGTCCTCAATCAATTTGAAGACCTTATACTGGACGAGTATGTTGACATAGAAGGTTACCACCCCATCCTCTTGTTTAAGGACTTTAACAGCACCGGCCTTACAATATCGGATGAGTTTATGACAAATGCCGATGTACCTTCCCTTGCTACCAAAGACCTTATTAAGGATGCGGTTAATCCCTTTACGGGAAATCCTATTACCTCAAAGGATAAGGAAAACGGACAGTATGTTACCACTTCTCCTTTCTTTGAGCTTTTGGATAATCCCGGAAATACCTTCAATACCGAGGATTCCTACTGGTATAAGGTATCAGGAAATATTTTTGATAAGTCAAACTGGGTACGGATTAACGGTAATGAATAGTAGATCTTTGATATATACCTGTTTATAGATTAAAATATTTGAAGAAAAAAGAAGCGCCACAGCAGGCGCTTCTTTAGTATTTATACGTATTGTGATAACCGTTTAGGCTACTATCTAAGAAAAGCTGATAACGGCATTCTTGGGCTCGCGGCTCTTTTCAACACTGATAGCGTGTAAAACGGGGCCTTCTCCCTTATAATCCTCGAAATACTCCTTGGTAAGGTTTGCGGTTACAACAACCCAGTCCTTGTCCTTAAGAGAATCCGTTCCATCGTACTTGCAAGCATATCCTAAAAATACCATATCTTCAGCACAGCAGGTCATTGCCATGCGTCCGGGTACAAAGTATCCCTTAGGGAAATTGTCCGGTACCATAACCATAGCCTGCATTACAAGCCTCTTTCCGAAGTATCTCTCCGGGTGGTCCATACAGTCAAGATACCAGATTCCATAGGTATTCTCATCAAGGACTATCTCCTCGGCACTTAAATCGTAAGGAAGATCCTCCTCGAAGATCTCATCGATCTCGCCGTTAGAATCCTCAAAGACAACATCCGCCTTCTGATTTACAGCCTTGATATTTCTTCTAAAAGAAGGTAATTCATCTCTTACGCTGTCACATCTGTTGAAGATGATCATCTCGGATTTTCTGATCATCTCGGCAAGAAGGGAACGCATATTGGTATAGAACATCTGGAATGTACTTCCGTCGATGATGGTGATCTGCTGCTCTATCTTCCAGTTCCAGGGGAGCTTGCAGTTTTTGTAATTCCACATTCCGTTCCACTCGATAATGATCCTGTCCGGCTTAACTCTTCTCTCGATTCCTGAGAAAGTAGATGTCGTAAAATCCTCTTCACTGTCGACTACAACAAGCTCAGTGTTTGTCTGTTTTAAGAGCTCGGGATCGTATTCTATTTCACCTTCCTCGCAAACGAGTAAAAGAGTTTTACCCTTGATCTTAAAGTACGGCTGCGAGATAGTAAAAGAAATAAATTCTGATTTTCCGGCTTCCAAAAAGCCGTTGATCATATATACTGATTGATTCTTCATTCTTAAATCTCCAAGCATTACGCGAATAATTCCTTAAGCTTATCTTCCTTAAGCTCAGCTCCGATCACGCAGATCTTTCCGGTAACCTGAGGCTTACCGCTTCGAACGTCACTCTCTTCGGGAACGTAATCGTAGTAGATCCATGTTCCGTCTTCGGCGGGAACCATTCCCTTAGCGCGGAGGATCTGACCGTACTCTCCGGAATCAAGCGCATTAAGGATCTCGCTGATCTTCTCTGAAGTGTACTTCTTGGGTGACTCCATACCCCAGCTTGTAAATACCTCGTCAGCGTGGTGATGATGGTGATGATGCTCATGGTCATGGTCGTCATCATGGTCATGATGATGGTGATGCTCGTGTTCATCCTCGTCATCATGGTGGTGATGGTGATGTTCGTGTTCATCATCGTCATCGTCATCATCATGGTGGTGATGGTGGTGGCAGCACTCATCATCATCATCATCATCGTCGTCATCGTCATCATCGTCGTGGTGATGTCCGCAGCTGCACACTCCGTTTTCATCATATTCATGATGATGGTGATGATGCTCGGGCTCAGCCTTAGCCTTCTCCATCATCTCCGCAAGGAGATCGTCGATCTTGTCAGCCCCCTCAATGGTTGCAAGGATGTCTTTGCCGTCAAGCTCTTCAATAGGAGTTGTTATTATAGTGGCCTGAGTGTTGTGCTCACGGATAAGAGCAACAGCCTCTGCAATCTTTTCAGCAGAAGCCTTGTCGGTACGGCTTAAGATGATTGTTCCGGCATAAGCGATCTGGTTGATAAAGAACTCACCGAAGTTCTTGATATACATCTTGGCCTTAGTAGCATCAACTACCGCAACAGCGCTGTTGATCTCTACATCAAGAGCTCCTGCGGTCTTTTCGATAGCCTTTAATACGTCGGAGAGCTTACCTACTCCTGAAGGCTCGATAAGAATTCTTTCGGGAGCGTATGTTGAGATTACCTCTTTAAGAGATGTTCCGAAATCACCGACAAGTGAACAGCAGATGCATCCGGAATTCATCTCCTTGATCTCAATACCGGATTCCTGTAAGAAGCCGCCATCGATACCGATCTCTCCGAATTCATTCTCAATAAGTACAGTCTTGCTTCCGTTAAGAGCGTCTGCAAGAAGTTTTTTAATAAGTGTGGTTTTACCTGCTCCGAGGAAACCTGATACAACGTCAATCTTAGTCATTTAAAATCGCCTCTTTCTTTAAACCTGCCGCTTTGGTTAGCGGCATCAAACTATTTTTATTCCCATTTGATGAATATTTTACCACTCTTTTACCCTTTTGGCTATTAAATAACTATAAACTCAAAAAATGACCCCCGGGGACGGAGTTGCTGTGTCATTGTCAGTCTATACTCAAAATATTCTGACAATGACACAGCAACTCCGTCCCCGGGGGTCATTTTTATGCGAGGGGAAAAAAACACCCCGTGGTTTCCCACGGGGCGCTCGGCAGAACTGTAAGCCGGGTTATGTCCGAGAGCCGAAGCTCTCTGGGTGATCATCTATCTAGTACGACCGTTGCCGGCCGCATCAAGCGATCTACCTGAAGGATGGGCGGGCAGCCCTTAGCCCTTCTGCTTGATCTTGCTTCGAATGGAGTTTACACGGCCTGTATGTTACCATACAGCCGGTGGTCTCTTACACCACCTTTTCACCCTTGCCCCTTACGAGGCGGTTATTTTCTGTTGCACTGGTCTGGGAGTCACCTCCACCGGACGTTATCCGGCATCCTGCCCTGCGAAGCCCGGACTTTCCTCACCTGTCTTGCGACAGCCGCGATCACCTGTTCTGCGTACAATCAATTATTATAATTACCTGACTTTATAATTGTCAAGGCGAAGTCATTTCCCTTTTGCCTGACCAATATCCGGTCAAACAAAACTATGACTTTTTATTCTTGACGATTATATGTGTAATAGCTATGGCCGCTCCGGCGCAGATAGCTACAATTCCAAGGATAAGGACGACCATGGGCCATGAACCAAAGCCGGGGCCCTCTACCGAAGTCATTTCTTCAGCATCTTTTGTCTCTGCAGACTCTGTCTGCACCTCGGGCTCTTCCGTCAAAACCTCTTCGTCGTTTACGGGCTCTTCTTTTTCGGAAACTTCCTCTTTTACATCCGATTTTTCATCTTTAGACGAACCTTCGTTATCTGCTTCATCGGGCTTTGAAACCTCTCCACCCGCATTTAAAACAGGCTCGGGAGAGTTTCCGGCGTGCTTTCCGAGGCTGATGCCGTTAGCTCCCAAAGCGACCTTATGGTCAAGGCTTATAAATTTTCCGTCCTTTGTCTGCCAGAGAACCGGCTTTACAAGAGCGTACTTTTCCTCGTCCCAGGTCTTGAAATCATCCTTTACAAGTCCGCCCGTATCTCCGGAATTGGCGTTAAAACACCAGAAAGTGTGATGGATGTTCTCTTTTCCGATAAGGTCCCTGATATACTCCATCCATTTAAGGTTATTGCCCTGCATAAATCCGCCCCATTCACCGATAAGGATAGGCGCAATGCCGTCTTCCTTGATGTAGAGCCAGTAAGGATGCCAAACATCCTTATAAAGGGAATCGTAGGTGAAGTTTCCCTTAAACCAGGGCTGTTCATATACAAGAGGGCCGTAATCATGGGGCGAATAAACTATCTGTTTATTGCGCTCCTTGTCACCGAAATCGATAGGGTAATCCTTAACAGCCATAAGGTTTCCGCCCCACCAGGTATTGTAGTAGCTTCCCTCATCGGTCTTTGTAAAATTGTTGCCTTTTGGATCCGTCGGATAAATCTGGATTCCTTCGATCACAATAAGGGCATGAGGATTGATATCAAGAATAGCATTTCCGGCTTTTTCCGCAACTCTCTTCCAGTTGTTTTTATCATCGGAATCATTCCAGATAGCATGGGGTGTCTCGCTTGCTTTTCCGTGGGGCTCGTTCTTTAGATCAAAAGCAACAAGAGTATCGAAGTTTTTGTATCTGTCCGCCAGCCACTTTAAGCTCTCGACATACTGATCCTCGGAAATCCTGTCGGTATACCAGACGGGGTGGTTGTGTCCCGATGCATCGGTATTTGCGGAATGGATATCAACCATAACCTTGATTCCGTACTTCTCGCATAGAGTCAGTACATAGTCAAATATCTCAAGAGAATTAAGCGAATTAAGATTGGCGTTATAAGCGTGGTTGTAATTCGCTGTAGGATAATCTCCCTTTTTCCACTGTAAAAGCAGCTCCGCGGACATAGGCACTCTTAGTAAGTTGAATCCGTGGTCTGCAATGGCTTTGAGAGATGATTCAAGCTCAGCATTCCAAAGTCCGTCAAAAAGGTTAGTACCTGTGTTGTATCCAAACCAGTTTACACCCGTAAGCCAGACCTCATTGCCGTTCATGTCAACGATCTTTTCACCGTTTGTTGTAAGCCAGTCGTCACCCGCCGTTCCGTAGGTACTGACCGCCGGTGATTTAAAATCAGGCCGCTTCTCTCCCGAAGCGCCACCGTTTCCGGCATTATCGTTGTTACTGTTGTTATTGTTATTGTTTCCGCTGTCCACGGGAGCTGTGTAGGTACCGGAGCCTTTTACGCTTTCAACCTTGGCTGATGTAATACCGGAGCCTTCAACCTGGATCCCGACATTGGAGTTAAAGCCCCAGCTGTTTGCTCCGTCAGCCTTAACCACAGCAGTAACTTTCTTTCCACTCACGGTATAGGAATCAAATCCCCATCCCGAGGCGGACGTAACGTCTCCGTCAAAGCTTGCAACAACGGTTATAGTCAGATACCCGTCGCAGCCTGAAAGATCAAAGCTGAGCTGTCCGCCGCTTCCCCAAGCGTTTACCGCTTCGTTGGAAGCCTTCGGACTCTCTGCGGCATTTACCGGAAATTCAAAGGATATGGTACAGCCTATAAATAAAAGCATTGCAAGAAAGACAGGAACTATTCTTTGAAACGCATCCTTAGAAGTCTTTTTTCCAAAACAGTACATCTCTCGCTCCTTATTCTATACGACTTTAGGTCATACACGGAAACAGCTTCCGCCAACGAACTCTCTGCAAATAGAATTGTTGGGTAAAAATTCACTGGGCACACTTAAGAAATAGTCCAGGAACTTAAGAAGCCTTTTAGCCTCGTAGTACGCAGGTGAACCCTTTTCAATCTGGAAAAGGAGTGGCTCTGCAAAAGGCTTTAAGCAGGCAAGCTCGTAAATAAGTACCGAGTTGAACATAGCATCAGCTTCTTCCTGGAAGGGGAAGATATTCTCCTCCTCACCGCGGCGTACGGAAGGCCACATTCCGATTGTTCTCGCCGCATCCGCTCCACGGGTTCTGGCGTCGCGGACCATTCTTCTAAGGAGTCTTGCGTCAGTAGTAGGAATACGGTTATGTTCATCAATATTGATGGAAGTAAGGGCACTGATATAAATCTTAAACTTACTCTCATCGGGAAGTGAATAGCTCATCTTGGGGTTAAGTCCGTGAATACCCTCGATAACAAGCACATCATCGGGTCCTAACTGCAGGTATCTTCCGTTGTACTCGCGGCGTCCTATCTTGAAATTAAAGTCAGGCATCTCGACCCTTTCTCCCGCAAGGAGCCTGGTCATATCCTCGTTAAACTTCTTGGTATCTATCGCCTCGATGCACTCGAAATTGTAATTTCCGTTTTCATCAAGAGGAGTATCCTCACGATTTACAAAATAATCGTCAACCGCTATGGGATGAGGTGTAAGTCCCAGGGTCCTTAACTGAATAGAGAGTCTGTGTGAAAAACTGGTCTTTCCGGAGGATGAAGGTCCGGCGATCATAACAAACTTTACTCCGCCGCGGCCGACTATCTCTCTTGCGATCTCTCCGATCCTTCGCTCCTGCTCAGCCTCCTGAACAAGGATAAGGTCGTTCATCTGATTTTTGCAGATCCAGCTGTTAAGATCACCGACATTTTCAATACCTACCTGACTGTCCCATCTAGCAGTCTCCATAAAGGTATCGTAAAGCTTTTTCCTCTCCTCAAAGGGTTTAACCTCTGTAGGATTATTCTTGGAAGGAAGGATAAGCATAAAGCCTTCACCATAGCTTATAAAGTCAAAATACTTAACATATGACACATTAGGAAGCATGTATCCATAGTAATAATCATAATATCCGTCAAGCTCGTAAACATTGACCTGGGATGTGCGGCGGAATCTGAAAAGCTCGTTTTTATCGATCATTCCGTGACGCTCAAAAAGATCCATCGCCTCATCAAGAGGGTAGGTTGCCTTATATATGGGAGTTCCGTAGCTTACCAGCTCTAACATCCTCTTTTTGATATCGGCAGCGGATTTCTCGCTTACGCTGACTCCCTCGCCGGCGCGGATAAAGATTCCGTTTGCGATGGTAAAATCTACTCTTGAGGTATTTGCGGCTTTTTCGCCGAAAACATCAAAAATCGCTTTTATGGCGAGCATTGTAGCTGTCCTTGTATAGGTAAGATGTCCCACATCATCCTTGAATGTGAAAAATCCCACTTCTCCGTTTTTATTTACTCTCTTAAAGAGTTCTCTGATCTTTCCGTTAATTGAAACCGCAGCGATAGTTGAGTCAAACTTATCCTGCACCATTCCGGCAACATCCTCCCAGGTTGTGCCCTTCTCAACTTCGATTTCCTTACCCATTACTTTTAATCTGTACATAAAACACCTCCTATTTTTTAAAAAGTGTGTTAAGTTCAAGTGCAAGTTCGGCCATGGACAGCTTCTTTTTCAGCTCCTCAAGCTTTTCAAAATCAGGCTTTTTGGCTCCGGAGATCTTTTCAATGCTCTCCGTCCACTCAAAGATCACATGACCAAGGTATTTCTTCATATTTTCGTCATTGGTTATAAGATCAAGTCCAAACAGCTCATCAAGGCCTTCGGTAAACTCTGTAAACTCAGGTCCCGCTCCGCTTTCTTTAAGCTTTTCCAAAAGCTTTTTGCGACCGCCGTTTTTCTTAAAATATGCGTCAGCTATCTCCTCTTTTGAAGTAAGGAGCATAGCGAAATAGTATTTATCTTCTTCGGTCATAAGCTTATTGGCAAGGAGCGTAAAGCCATTTTCCACAAAGAAACGGCGCATCTCGGGAATCTCGCTTTGGGCCTGGATGAGAAGGAAATCTGCGTTCTTCGCTTTTACGAGATCGTCAAGAATGATCCCGGCGATAGTCCTCATCCCCATTCCCGCGATAACTATAGCGTCTGCTTCGTCCTCGGAAAGCTTATTAAGCCCGGGAGAAAGCCTTATATCGATCTGCTTAGTAAGCCCTGCTTTTTCGATATTTTTTTTGGCAAATTCCAAAGGTCCCGCCTTTATATCACAGGCTACGGCACTTTTTGCGATGCCTCTTTGAACCAGGGATATGGAAATATATCCGTGGTCACATCCTATATCCGCAACTTTTTCGCACTCAGGCAAAAGAGAAACTATTCCCTCGAGCCTCGGCGAAAGCTTTGGAGTAAATGTTTTTTTCATAGTAAATCCCGCCCGGTACTACTCAAGATAATCCTTAAGCTGCTTGCTGCGGCTGGGATGACGAAGCTTTCTTAATGCCTTTGCCTCGATCTGACGTATACGCTCACGGGTAACGTTAAACTCCTTACCAACTTCCTCAAGAGTTCTTGCCTTACCGTCATCGAGACCGAATCTTAATCTGAGAACCTTCTGCTCTCTCTCCGCAAGGGTGTCGAGAACCTTGTTAAGCTGCTCTCTTAAAAGGGTAGCTGTAGCTGCATCAGCGGGAGCGGGTACGTTATCGTCCTGGATGAAATCTCCAAGATGGCTGTCTTCCTCCTCACCGATAGGAGTCTCAAGAGATACAGGCTCCTGTGAGATCTTAAGGATTTCTCTTACTCTCTCAACAGGGATGTTCATCTCCTCAGCAATCTCTTCGGGCATAGGCTCACGTCCCTTTTCCTGAAGAAGCTGACGGCTTACTCTGATAAGCTTGTTGATGGTCTCTACCATATGTACGGGGATACGGATGGTACGAGCCTGGTCAGCGATAGCACGGGTGATAGCCTGTCTGATCCACCAGGTAGCGTATGTGGAAAACTTATATCCCTTTGTATAATCGAACTTTTCAACAGCCTTGATAAGTCCCAGGTTTCCTTCCTGGATAAGGTCAAGGAAAAGCATTCCTCTTCCAACATATCTTTTTGCGATGCTGACAACAAGACGAAGGTTTGCCTCCGCAAGACGCTTTTTAGCAGCTTCACCGGCATCGATGTCCTTCTGCATTTCGGCGATTTCCTTCGCAAGCTTTGTTGCCTTTTTAGACTTCTTGTCCTCTATCTCTTCGTATTTAGCCTTAGCTTCATCAATGATTGCGATAGCGGCATCTCCCGCTTCCATTTTCTTAGCAAGCTCGATCTCTTCATCCGCAGTAAGAAGGGGTACCTTACCGATTTCCTTAAGGTACATCTTAACGGGGTCTTCCGTGCTGATTCCGTCGGGAACTGAAAGATCGATATTTTCGATATCAACTTCCTCAACCTCGGACATGATGATATCATCGTCGGGAACATCATCCATATCGGGATCGTCGTCGATAGTGATATCGAGGTCAAAGTTTAAATCTTCCTCGGTAGGTTCCTCTACTGTAGCAAGTACCTCGATTCCCACAGCCTCAAAAAACTCCTCGATCTTGTCTCTGCTCTCCTCGTCAAGTTCCATATCGGCAAAAGCATCGTCAATTTCCTTTTGCTCTATAACGTTTTTCTTTTTGTTGGCAAGTGCCTGAAGCTCCTGTAATTTTGCTTCAAATTTCTGCATCATGTTTTCGTCCATTTTTTCTCCTTCGTCCGGCTATCCGGGCTCTACACAAGGCTTACGCCCTTTTGTTTAAGTGATTCAAGCTCTTTTTTTCGTTTGATGGAATCCATCATCTTCGACATATCGTTTCCGATATTTTCCGAGAAGAAATTGTAGCTGTTTTCCTTAACTCTTATAATGATGTCGGAAAAAGCCCGTTTTCTCTCTTCTTCCGAGGTGATCTCCGGCATCTTCGCCTGGAAGATATTTGCCACAAGATTCTTTTCCTCTTCCTCGAAACTATCGATGACCGCAGGGGGATCGAGGCAGTCATTTTCTATATCTGAAAAGACCCTCTCCGCCACCTTGCGATATATCTCGTCAGTAAAATCCTCTATACCGATATACTTCTTTATCTTCGGGAGCATAGCAGGCTCATCTGTAAGCCATGTAAGGAGCATAGACTCCGCAACCTTTCCGCTATCTTCCTGTAGCGCCTTGTTTGGTACCGTCTGCTTGGGCTTTTGGTAAACCGGCGTCGCCAGCTTAGCGCTCGCGAACTCCGTAACAAGGTTTCTCATATTGTCGGTATTGATCCCGTACCTCTCACAAATTGCCTGTAAGTAGTTTTCTCTCTCCAAAGGCTCCGGGAAATTCTCACAAAGCTTTACTGCTATAGCCTTGTAAAATAAAGTCCTCTGCTCCGGATCCGACTGGTTGTAATCCCCCTCTATCGTCCTTATAAGGAAATAAAAGCTGTTCTCCGCCTCATCGATCCGCTTTTGGAAGGCTTCACTTCCGTAGGCTTTTATAAACTCGTCGGGATCCTTTGCAGGGCGCATATCGATAACCCTTCCGGATATATCTGCGCTCTTTAATATATCTATGGCTCGAAGAGCGGCCTTAACACCGGGGCCGTCACTGTCGTACGCCAAAAATACCTTTTTCGTATATCTCGATAAGAGATTTGCCTGCTCCTGGGTAAAGGCTGTTCCAAGGGAAGCAACCGCCTGCGAAAAGCCTGCCTGGTGCATAGCAATAACATCCATATATCCTTCACAAAGGATGAAATTACCGGCCCTTGAATTTCTTGCAAAAACGAAACCGTAAAGATTTCGTCTCTTATCGAATATGTCTGTTTCCGGGGAGTTTAAATACTTAGGCTTTGCATCACCCAAGACTCTTCCGCCGAAGCCTATTACCCGATGGTTAGCATCCATTATCGGGTACATGACTCTGTTCCAAAAAGGAGATGAAAGACCGTTTTTCTCAGAAACACTCGCTATTCCCGAGTCTCTTATCTCTTCATCCGAAAAGCCCTTTTTCCTAAGGACATCCACAACCTCCCGTCCGTTTACTCCCGCAAATCCGAGGCCGAATTTGTTGATAGTATCGTCCGAGAGTCCTCTGTCCTTAAAATACTTCATCCCCCTCTCACCGTGGGGACTTCGAAGGCATCTGTAAAAGAAAGTAGCGGCTTCCTTATTAACCTCAAGTAGCCTAAGCTTTTTATCGCTCTTTCTTTTCTCCTCCGCGGAGACAGATACCTCAGGAAGCTTTATTCCGGATCTGTCCGCAAGAAGCTTGACGGCTTCGACAAATGTGATATTTTCATATTTCATTACAAAAGTGATCACGTTGCCGGCTTCACCGCAGGCGAAGCATTTGTATATCTGCTTGCTCCTGCTTACCGAAAAAGACGGCGAATGGTCATTGTGGAAGGGACATATCCCTACATAATTGGCTCCCTTTTTGGTAAGACTGATATATGAGCCTACAACATCCACAATATCGCTGCTTTGGCGTACCTGCGCGACCAGTTCATCGCTGTAATACATCTATAACCCTCTAAATT
>CADATP010000015.1:0-4444 GCA_902790935.1 uncultured Lachnospiraceae bacterium
GTAATCATTTATCTTTTTGGATGTAAAGCCCTCAATGCTCACAAATCCAATTTCGGATACAGCAACCCCTTGAATTTCTTTAAGTTGTTTTTCCTCCTGCTCGCATTCAGCCTTAGTCATCTTTCTGTCGAAGAACTTACATTCATAAAAATCGTACTTATCTCCGGTTCTCTTTATGACGCAGTCAAACTCACCATTGCTCTTGTTAACAGGATCATCATACCAATAACTTCCGTAATCTTCTATATCATCAATTACTCCGTTTATAGCCTGCCTGTGAATATATTCCAGCGCCACGCCTTCAAATCTTCTACTAATAAACTCACGCAAGTTTTCTCCAAAATTGCGCCTATAATACTGCTCCACTCCTATTCTGGATATTGTTCCTGCCTTTCCGAATATGAATGTAAAGTAAAATCTCATAAGATTATCAACTATTTCATAAAACTGTTTTTTCTTATCATTTCTCCTATTTATGGGTTCGTCTTTCCGAATCGTCTCCATATCAAGAAGTATCTTCAGCTGCTTATCCAAAAGACCGTTTTCATCACTCTTCATCCAGTCACGAATTTCACTATATTTCTTTTTGCCATTTCCTATAGCTTCCAGAATACGAGTATCATAGCTTTTCTTTATTTCACTGAGCATAGTGTTTTCTATATGAACTCTGGCTAAGCCGGTTTCAGGCAACAGCAATTTTTTTATATTCTCTTCCAACGAGACCGCTTCATCGACAAGACTTAGAACATAGGGTGAACCGCCAAAGACAGAATACATCTCTACTTTTTCTCTTGGACCAAGAGCAGGATAAAACTTTGCCGCATCGTAATAATCAAAATCTTTTACATGAAGGATCAATGAAAAACGTCCAAATAAAGGGTTTTCTTCATCAAGCATCTCCTTCATCACAGAAATATAAGAGCCGCAAAGAATTATTTTTACATTTTCAGGCAATCTATCTATTATTGCCTGCATAATTGAATCCACTTCGCCTTTTTTCTTTGTTTCTTTTAAATATGGGTATTCATCTATGATCAAAAGGATCTTTTTATCCAGTGACCTTAAATAATCTATCATAGAAAAAACTGAATCAAAACTCATTTTGGGCAACGATAAGCCTTCGCAAATGCTTTGATACAAGAGTTCCATGTTTCCTTCAAATGTACTGGAGACGCAAAGATGATTTATAACTACGCCTTCAAAATAATCCGCTGCCTTATTTATAAGAGTAGATTTCCCAACTCTTCGCTTACCATACACAAGGATTGCAGACCTGCGTTTCCATGTTTTAAGTTCGCTTTTAAGTTCTTCTAACTCTGCTTCTCTTCCTATGAACATGATTGTATCTCCATTATTCTGAAAAAATTTTCACTGAAAATATTTTCAGTAACTACAATCATTTTATTCTTTCTTTCGTTTTTAGTCAAGTTTACTGAAAAATTTTTCACTGAAAATATTTTCAGTAAACTTGACTATTTTAACTTTATCTGAGACATTACATATCCCACTTTATCCTTAATGCAAAGAATTAGCAATCAACCTGCTCGCCTAAGCTGAATGAATACAGTATTCTCTCGGTGACCCCTAGTCCTGTGAGCTTTTCTATTGCTTCCTGATAATAGTCGAGCTGGGTCTCGTAACGCTTTACAAGCTCATCGCAGCTTTTAACGGCATCTGTCTTGTAATCAAGAAGGATGACAGAGTCCCCTTCTACAAAATAAGCGTCTATAATTCCCTGGATTATAACTCTCTCACTCTCAGGGAACTCGCTGTTTACTTTATTCGCGGGAATGCTGAGCACAAATGGCTGTTCCCTAAAGAGTTTACCTAAAGAGGCGCTCTTCCACATCCTAAAGGCTAATCTGCCGGTCATAAACCAGAGAATCTTGGACAGATTTACCGCTTCAAAGCATTCTTCGCTTATCCTGTGCTCCTTTAATTCCTCTTCCAGGAATTCTTTCAGACAGTTTTCTATTTCCGCCTTTTTTTCTGATACAGCCTTCTTAAACTCATCAAAAGTCGAAATCCTTCCTCCGAGGGCCTTACCCAGCGTTCTGTCAAAGTCCATTATCTCCATAACCCTGTGGTACGAATTACCCCTGACAGTACCGGTAATTCCGGTTTCCTCCCGTCTGAATGAAGGTATATACTTTTCAGTCTCCCTGCTTTCGAACTTCTCGTACGCGCTCTCATCTTCATCCAGCATCGCGGCCATCTTAAGTTCGGATACGGTAGTCTTGGTGTAAAGCTTATTTAAATACTCAAAAGGATACTTATAGCTGAATCTTTCCTCTATACGGGAAAGCTCATCCCGGTCAGCTTTTTCCTCCGCCCGCTTAAGCTCGATCCGATGGTCTTCCAGGGAGAGCTGTTCGGCTACTCTGTTACTTTCAATATCCTCTCCGCTCATCACAGAAACGCTTATGCTGCTGCATCCTCCAATGACCGGAAGTACGAGGTCTAAATAGGTCTTTGCATTAATAAACTTGCTGTAGGACAGCTCGTCATCAAAGCCACTTTTTACCTTTTCAAGAACCTTTTCCGAATCCTCTATCCGGCCTAACATAATAAGCTTTTCCTTTGCTCTTGTCATGGCAACGTACAAAAGTCTCATCTCCTCCGAGATCGAATCTTCGAGAATTTTCTTTGCTATGATCTCTCTCCGAATGCTCTTAAGCTTTATCCTCTTTTCAAGATCGATATAATCGCAGCCAAGCCCAAGCTCATTATTGTGGGCGATCTTCGCCTTTGCGTCCATCAGATTGAAAGATTTTCCCATTCCGGCAATTATCGTGATGGGAAATTCCAGTCCTTTACTCTTATGTATGGACATAAGCCTTACGACATCAGCGCTCTCTCCGAGAACATCGGCCTCTGATGTATTGTCCGTAGTATACTTTTCAAGCTGGTCGATATATCTTACGAAGTGGTACAACCCGTAATAGCTTGTCTTCTCAAAGTTAGAGGCGTAGGTAAGAAGCATCTCCGCATTGGCGCGCCTCTTTGCTCCACCGGGAAGCGCCGCAATATATTCAAGATAATCATGTTCATCAAAGATCACCTGCAAAAGCTCCCTGATGCTCCTGTATGTAGCATACTTTCTGTATCTGTTTATTTTATCGGCAAATGAAGGGCAGTCCTTTTTAACCGCCTCCCAAAGTCCCATGCCCGGATTATTCGCTTTTATCTCAGAAACGTCACCATCTGACAATCCACCGAATACGGAAATAAGAGTTCCAAAAAGAGAAATATCGGAAAGAGGATTGTTGATGGTCCGAAGGAGCTGCATAACGCTCTTGATCTCAGGGGTGCTGAAATATCCGCCTCCCTGGTTAATAGAGATAGGGATCCCCTCTTCCTCAAAAACCTTTCCAAGGGCATCCGCTATCCTGCTGGGGCTCCTGTGCAGGATTACAATATCGCTGTATCTTGCAGGGCGAAGCCTTCTTACTTCCCCCTCCGGCGTCCTGACAGTCTCCGTCACCTTTGAATCAAGAGCTTTTCTTACAAGATTGGCAAGGACAAGGCTCTCCGTTTCTTCTTCCCGGTAAGCCTCTGCGCTTAATGAGTACTCCTCGTCCTCATTCTCATTATTGTCATCCTGATTATCCTCGCTCTCATTTATCTCCTCTGACAGCTTTGAATCAACAAGAACCAGCTCGGCCTTAAAGTTCTCTCCCCCTTCAGGATATGACGCCCCGGCATAAAGCCTTGCAGCACTGTCATACTCGATAGAGCCTGTCTTTTCGTGCATGATCTTGTCAAAGATCTCGTTTACACAGTCAAGGACTTCTGTGCGGCTTCTGAAATTCTTTGAAAGATCGATTCTCTCACAACCTTCGGTTACCGGATAGGAAGCAAACTTCTCCAAAAACAGGTCCGGTCTGGCCTGTCTAAAACCGTAGATACTCTGCTTAACATCGCCCACCATAAACCTGTCAAATTTACCCGGCTCCTTTGAAGAGATCGCATCAAGCAGCACATCCTGTACAAGGTTACTGTCCTGGTACTCATCCACCATGATTTCTTTAAAATGTTCCCTGTACTCAAGAGCCGCAGGAGTCGGATTTCCCTCGGGATCTATCAGAATATCAAGAGCAAAGTGCTCAAGGTCTCCGAAATCAGTAACTTTTTTTTCAGCCTTTTTCTCCAAAAAGCGCCTTCTAAACTCTATCGTCACATCAAGAAGTTCATTCATATAAGGAGCGCACTTGTCCGATATCTCAGCCTTTTCTTCAATACCCGGCGTAAAAAAAACATCGACCAGTTTTTTTATCTTCTTCTTTGCTTCGACCCTAAGACCTTTTGCTTCTCCCTTTATCGCTTCCTTCCTCTCAATTTCGGACCCAAGGACTGTTTCACCCTTCTTAGGCTTTGTAGAGTAGGAAGGCAGCTTTAGCTTGTCATTCACATATCTCTTAAGTCCCTCTGCTATCTCAAGGGC
>CADATP010000015.1:4462-51905 GCA_902790935.1 uncultured Lachnospiraceae bacterium
AATACTCCAAGTGGATCTCCGATAGCTTTTCCACCTGCAAGACGTACATCCGTCAATGCTCCGAGGGTATCTTCGTGGTCTTTTTTTCTCTCTGTCAAAAACTTCTCGGGCCAGGCAAAGCTCTCCGCATACTCCTGAAGATCCATGATAGCCTTTTCAAAATCCGAGTCGTTTGACCTGTTTGGAGAAAAGAACATTGATGCGGCAAGAAATCTTTCGTCTCCCTCCTCATACTTTTCCTCTAAAAGTTCGGAGAGCACATCCCGCCTTAAAAGTTCCCTTTCGCCCTCATCCATTACTCTGAAATCAGGGTCAAAATCTATCTCTCTGAAATGGTTTCTGACAACATTTAAACAAAAAGAATCTATAGTCGTTATCATTGCCCTGTGGGCAAGGGCATACTGCTTTTGAAGATGCTCCGAAGAGGGATTCTCCTCTAGCTTTTCGCTTATTCTCTTGCAGACACGCTCTCTCATTTCCGCCGCGGCAGCTTTAGTAAAAGTAACCACAAGGAGCTCGTCGATATCGATCTTGTTTTTTTCATCGCAGACAAGAGAAACAATCCTCTCAACAAGTACCGCTGTCTTTCCGCTTCCCGCAGCCGCGCTGACAAGAACGTTTTTATTTCTGGTATCTATAACCTTTTGCTGATCTTCTGTAAACCTAATTGCCACTGTTTTTCTCCCTCATGGCCGCTAATATTTCATCGTCTTTAAGCTCCCCAGCCCGTCTTGCCGTATACCCCGGAATCTTTCTGTCGTAGGGACATGCTCCCTTGTACGCACAGTACTTGCAGCTCTCTCCTTCTATGGGATTAACACATATATCTCCCGAAAGGATCTCATCTCCCAGGGACCTTGCAAGATTCTCGGTATACGTAATAACAGCGTTTATATCATCAGCATTAAGAACTTTTGAGTAACCATCCGGTGTTCCGTCCTGCTTATATTTAATCCTTATTACATCCGAATCTCCATTGCCCTCTGCAAGATCCTCATCGTTTAAGCCTATGATCCGGTCGTCATTTGCCACATATCCGCTGAGCCTTGACTGCCTGATCCGCTGTTTTTCGATATCTTCTTCAGTGGCTTTTAAATCTGCGCTGATAAAAGGATCCTCTACATGATAATAGAACATTCCCGCAGGATGCGCCGTTTCCCCGTCTTTTCGAAGTTTATTTAATTCCTGAGACAGGTACATGGGAAGCTGCATCTGGCGTCCGTCATAAACCCTGTTAAGATCAAGAGATTTCGCAGATGACTTATAATCCACGATCCTGACAAACACGGTTCCGTCCTCCCTTGCGCAGTCAACCCTGTCTATCTTTCCTCTGAGCCTTAAAACCCTCTTTTTTCCCTCGGAAGGTTTCATAGAAATATCCCTCCTAAAAGGAACTTCAAATCCGCTTGGCAGGAATTTACCTTTTTTGATCTGGTACCTGATGGTCAGGATACTCGAAACGAGAGCCTTTTCGAGACGTTCTATACCTTTTCTTACTCTTGCACTGTTTTGAAAAACGCCGGTCCCATAAACATCGGTTATTCCTGTAAGGATCTCCGAAACGTTTTTCTTAGCATATTCATCATCAAACTCTGCCCAGCTTAACTTATCTTCCTTTAGCTTTAAGGAAAACATCTCCAGAACTTCATGAAATACATTACCCGTATCCCTGCTTCCGACTTCAAATTCCTCTGTCTCTTTAAGTCCCAGACCGTATCTTAAAAAGAATGCATAATGGCAACTCGTATAGGCTTCAAGCTGGCTGATGCTGCTTCGCAATATGTCTGCATCCTGATTCTCACCGAGCTCTTCCGATTCTTCGCAGTACAGCTTTTTTGCAACGAGGCTATTAAGTTTCTCCGCTCTGTACCTGGCGAATGCCGCATCTTCCATCCGCATTCTCTTATCAACTACATCCGCGTCTCCAAAGGCACTGTACAAAGTGTACACAAGGCTCTCGTCGTATCCGGGCCTTTCCGCATATCTTCTAAGCTCATCGGAAAGATATCTTAATCCCTCGACTTTGTTAACTATCTGCTCGGTTAATCTCTCTTTTTCCGGTATATCCACCTTGATCCCCGGAAGCATCCTCTTTATCATCTCACAGATATAGGAAGGCCTTAAGCTTTTCCCGGATGCATCCAGATCTGCCCAGGACAAATAGAGCCTGTCCTTAGGCTTTGTCATATTCATATAGAGGTATAACCGTTGGCTATACATCTCTTCTCTCGGAGTGGGAGCCAGTTCGTAACCATTGTCTCTTAAGATTTCTCTCTCAAGGTCTGATATAATGCCGCCCTTATCGGTACTCTTGGGAATATTTCCTTCGTTGACACCCATAAAGAACATAATCCTTACGGCAGGGACTCTTGTCCTTTCAATGTCGCCGATAAGTACCTTATCAACAGTCTGTGGTATGGTTCCTATCCGGATCTCTCCAAAGCCGGCATCAAGGATCTCCGCAAACTCTTTTAAAGTAATCTCGTCCTCCCCCATCAACGAGATAACCTGTTCAAAAAGCTCCATGACCTTTTTATAAACCTGTCTGTATTCCTTTTCCCTGACAAGGTCTCCGGTAGAAGCAAATTCATCGGCATATTTATTTAAAACTCCCGCTGCATCTATTCCCTCAAGGAAATCGTACAAAGCCTCTGCAAATACCGAAACTTTTCTCTTTGAATCCTTTCCCGGAACATTTTTCCAGCTCTCAGCAACGTTTACAGACGCCTTGTATATAAGTCCTACCTGATCCATAAACATTGCTCTGACAGCGTTTACTCTTCCTAATTTCTCTTCCTTTTCCGGATCCGCCTCTTTTCCGGCAATCGCCTTGTCTTCAAAAACACGGCTCCAGGCTCTGTATCCCCTGATTCCGCATCTTCTTACAAACTCTTCGAGAATATCAATATCGTCAGGTTCTATTCCGGAAATGCCGCTTCTCAGGTATCTGAATACCGATTCTGCGTCAAACTTGTTAATAAACAAACCGAGCACTCCCCTTATTCCCTCGATCATAGGATTAAGCCTGATGGAACTCGTTCTGTCAATGAAAAAGGGGATTCCCATACGGGAAAACTCTCTCTCAAAATATGGAGCGTAGCCCTCCAGATCTCCGGTTACCACAGCGATATTCCTGTATTGAAGCGTCGGATTCTCCCTTAACTGCTTGCATATAAGAAGCCCCGCCTGGTGAACCTCTTCGGCGATATTTGAAGCCTCAAATAGCACAACCGATCCATCATCCTCGCCTTCAAATCTTTTAACCCCGCTGCGGAAGATGTTTTCCCCAAGAAAATGAATCTTCTCCGAATTAAACGCATAACCGCAATACTCCGGCTCCATAAGCTCCGGTCCGCCTTTTTTTGCATCCCCTACAAGAGCCTTATAGGTCTTTCCGCTTAAGTAAAAGAGGCTTTGCATATCAAAGCAGTCTTCTATTTTTACATCCTTATCAAGGACAAGCGAAACCCAGGTTTCATCCGCAAGACGGATGATGTCCTCTATAACCCTTATCTGGATCGGAGTAAAACCGGTAAAGCCGTCAAATACAACAACGCTTCCGGGGAGTATTGATGATGAAGGCATTATCTCCCTAAGGATATCCAGCTTCTCCTCACGGGTAATGAAACTGCCCTCAATATACTTTTTAAAAGCTTCGTAAAGGATCTTAAGATCCGTCAGCTTAGCGTTAAGAGCTCCACGTCCCTTCATTTCGCCGATCATCTTATCGATATCCGATGGTGATAATCCGTACTGCATAAATTCAGAGATTACGCTCTTTACCTCATGAATATACCCCTGACGGTGAAGCTTTCCTCCAAGAACGGGCAGCTCCGCCGATATCTCTCCCGCTACGCGCTGAAGTACAAGGCACTTTCCCGTATCGTCCAGTACGGGAGTCTCCTTCCATCCTACTTCAGTCAAAATCCTGTGGGACAGACGTCCAAAGCTTAAAACGTCGATATTTAAAATACCGCCTCTTTCGCTCATCCTCGACAGATCGTTTTGCGTCTGCATCGTAAACTGATCCGGCACAACGATAAGGTAATTCCTGTCCGGATTCGCAGCCGCTCCCTCGAGCATATCCCTGTATATTTTTGTAGTTTTGCCGGAACCCGAAGGTCCGAAGATAAATTTTAGTTTTCCCATATTTCTCACTTTCCTGAAACTATTTTATCACAGCAAAAAAAAGCCTTCTACAGTACTTTTTAATTTGTATTATTGATTGGAAAAAGTTTTGCTTTCATTTCTATATCAAGTAAACAAAACAGAGCATCCCTTTTGCGGAATGCTCTGTTTAACAGGTTCAATATTATATCCAAAGCAGATTACTGATTTGCGTCGCTCTCGTCGAAGAACTCTTCAACTGTTTCCTGCGCTTCGGATGCGGCTTCGGTAGCATTATCCTTCGCTTTGGTAACAGCATCCTTTAAAGGAGTAAATGCGCCCTCAGCAGCCTCTTTTACGTTATTGAAAACGTCCTTTGCAGCGTTGTTCAGCTTAACATAGCTGCGCTCATCCTCTTCCTCATCATCTTCAAACTCATCGATAGTAATGGATGATTTCTTTTTCTGGTTGTAGAAATACGCAACTGCTGCTGCGATGCCGCCTACTACAGCTGTTGCAATAAGTACTCTGGCAAACTTCTTCATTTTAAAACTCCTTTCATATCTGTCTGAAATTATTTCAATATTAAACAGGACCCATAGTCCATATATGCTTATTATAATAAATCATACAGGAAAATAAAAGCCTTTAAGTCTAATTATTTATTAGCTCTATAGGGCGCATCAGCGGGATATCCGCCTTTAAGCTTTTGCATTCCTCTTTGAACGGCATCCTTGGAATTCTTCCAGTCAGCATCCTGATTCTGGTAGTCAAATTTCTCAACAAGCCAGGAAACGTCTTCCTGCAGTCTGTCAAAATTCTCTGTCATGAGGCGCTTCATCATAGAGTAAAACTCGTCCTTTTTACTGTCCGAGAGGGTTTCATCCGCCTTTTCGCAAAGGTCCCCAAAGTGCGGTATGCAAAATCCCTTGCTCCTTGAAACCTTTTCTACGAACTCCGGATCGTTGTTCCAAAGATAGAAGAAAGTATCAAGATACCTTTGATAAGTCTTTTCAAACTGCCCGCAGATATAACAGCTCTTCTCGGTCTCTCTTGCCCAGTTTACAAGCGAATTGCTACTCGGCGCTTTTTTCAGCTTATTCGTTAGGGAGACTTTACCGGGTCTAAAGGATTTAAATTCCTTATCCATCTCCCGGCGGATATTCATATAGTGCGTCTTAAGTATCCAGCCGTTCCCGAGGGTATTTCCGTAGGTGAACATCTTTTTAAAATGATCCCGGCAAAACCCTTCGCTGTCTGTAATAGCGCGCATATCCGCTTCCATGTATGATGATCCGCTTCCTAAAACATAATCCAAAAGATCCTGTTCCACATTCCTCTCTATAAAACAAAAAGGACACTCGTCACCTGCATTTACCGCGTCATTAAGCGGGATCGTATAGAGCTGTTCTTTCATAAAAGGACTCCCCTTTAAGCCTCTCCGGCCTTTGCCTTTGCTTCCTTGATCGCTTCCTTAAGATCAAGAGCCTTGTTCTTGATCCTTGCACTTTCTCTCGACATAAGAAGAGCCTCTACCATCTTAAGAGAAGTTCCATAGTCACCAAATCTGAAAGCAAGCTGCGCAAGAAGGTAATCAAGTGTAGCATTATCCATTCCCGCAATAGGAGGATTTTCCTTGCTTCTCGCCTCGTAGAATCCCTGGTATGCATTCTTTAAGTATTCTTTTTCCTGAGCTTCGTAGCTGGCGATCTCTTCGGCTGAAATCTTGTTTTCCGCTATGCCTGCTTCCTTCATACCTCTGATAAGCCAGGCTGTCTTTAAACAGATAAAAGCTCTCTCACTGATCTTGCACTTTTTAACTACAGCGTTTGCAAGTGCGATCTTGTATCTTTCAAGGGCCTGTTCGTAGCTGTATGTAGGCTCATCATACTTTTTCAGCTTAATGTTGCTG
Source organism: uncultured Lachnospiraceae bacterium (assembly GCA_902790935.1). GTDB lineage: Bacteria > Bacillota > Clostridia > Lachnospirales > Lachnospiraceae > AC2028. The sequence continues at coordinate 10,482 of CADATP010000015.1, forward strand.
CTGATATTGTCTTTGATAAGCTTAACCTGGGTGGGAAGAAGGTTTCCATGGTATCTTACAAGAGCAGAATATCCGCATCTTCCGCAAAGCAGTACATCGTACTTGTTTGAATCAATGCCCTCGTACTTCGGCCTCATATCGGCATCCGTTCCGATGAGTTTTGCCTTTCCGCTCTTCATTACCTTTGCGGTAAACTTCTTTCCGCAAACAGGACAATCAAATTCCTTGTCGTAGATAAGTTCTTCTTCTGTAGGCCCTTTCTTTTCTTCTGCAGCCGCTCCTTGTGCCTTAGCCTGCTTTTTTTCCTCAGCGAAAACATCAAGATTTTCAAGATTTCCAAGTCCAAGGCTCTCTAATCCGTCCAATAATCCTGCCATTGTCAATTACCTCTTTAATGATCTATATTTCCATTTACCGTCTGTAGCAAAAATCAAACTTTTTATCATTCCTTGGGAAGTACGAAAGAACTCTTAAGGGAAACGATACGGTTAAATACAGGCGCTCCTTCCTTGGAATCCTTGCAATCCGCACAGAAAAATCCCTGTCTTACAAACTGGAATCTGTCAAAAGCCTTAGCCTTAGCGAGCTCGGGCTCTACAAACGCGTCGCAAACCTGCAATGAATTGGGATTTAAGTAAAGCTCTCCGTTCTCGTCGTAAATAGATCCCATCTCATCAGCCTTAGCTTCATCGATAAGATTCTCGTAGAGTCTTACCTTGCAAGGAACCGCGCTCTTTGCATCTACGAAGTGGATAGTTCCCTTAACCTTTCTTCCGTCGGGGCTATTGCCTCCTTTGGTCTCGGGGTCATAGGTGCAATGCACTACAGTAACATTTCCTTCAGCGTCCTTCTCAAACGAAGTTGCCGTTACGAAGTAAGCTCCCATAAGTCTTACCTCGTTTCCGGGGAAGAGTCTGAAATACTTCTTGGGAGGCTCCTCCATAAAATCATCTCTCTCAATATAGAGCTCACGGCTGAAAGGTACCTTTCTCGATCCGAGGGATTCGTTCTCGGCGTTGTTTACTACTTCAAGCTCCTCGCTCTGTCCTTCGGGATAGTTGTCGATAACAAGCTTAATAGGGTCTAAGATTGCCATCATTCTCGGTACTGAAGGCTTTAAGTCCTCTCTGATACAGAACTCTAAAGCTGCGTAGTCAGCAGTAGACTGTGCCTTTGAAATACCGGATATCTCTACGAATCTTCTGATTGATTCGGGGGTGAAACCTCTTCTTCTTAAGGCCGCGATCGATACGAGTCTCGGATCGTCCCATCCGTCTACAACTCCGGTCTCAACAAGCTTCTTAATATATCTTTTACCTGTAACAACATTTTTGAGATAGAGCTTTGCAAACTCAATCTGTCTCGGAGGCATCTCGAATCCGACTTCTTTTACAAACCAGTCGTAGAGCGGTCTGTGGTCAAGGGTGCAGAGAGAGTGGGTAATTCCCTCGAAGGCGTCCTCAAGAGGATGTGCGAAATCGTACATGGGATAGATGCACCATTTATCGCCGGTGTTGTGGTGCGTCATATGTGCAACACGGTAGATTACGGGGTCTCTCATATTGATATTGGGAGCCGCCATATCGATCTTTGCGCGAAGTACCTTTTCTCCGTCAGCAAACTTTCCGGCTTTCATATCTCTGAAGAGCTGTAAATTCTCTTCAATGCTTCTGTCTCTGGAAGGATCGTTTTTACCGGGAGTCTCGAAAGAGCCTCTGTACTCCTTGATCTCGTCTGCGCTTAAATCCGAAACATATGCCTTTCCCTTAAGGATGAGCTTTTCGGCGCATTCGTACATCTTGTCGAAGTAATCGGAAGCAAAGAAAAGTCTGTCTTCCCAATCGGCTCCGAGCCACTTGACATCTTCCTTGATGGACTCTACAAATTCGCTCTTTTCCTTGGTGGGGTTTGTGTCGTCAAATCTTAAATTGAACTTTCCGCCATACTCCTTAGCCATAGTGGAGTTAAGGATTATACTCTTTGCATGTCCGATATGAAGATAACCATTGGGTTCCGGAGGGAAACGGGTCTGCACATGGTCGTAAACACCATCCGCAAGGTCCTTATCAATAAAGTTTTCAATAAAATGTTTTGATTCTGCCATTTCTACTCCTCGTCCGGTATGTAATTACTGTCAAAGTAAGCTCCGGGCTCTATAAATATTGTTTTGTCTTTTTCAATCATCATCAGATAATCTCCGGTATAGCCGGAAATATATCGTCCGTCTCCCCAATCCGGGAAATACTTTATATTTCTGGTAAGCCTCATTCCTCTGGCCTTAAGCTTACCCTTGTCTCTGCAGATCACAGCATATCCGACAATAGAGAATACTCTTCCGTCGCTCCAGCTTTTAACTGTCGGAAGTCCCGATACATCGCTGTAATTCTCCGGGAACTCTTCATCCGAAACTTCAAAGTATTTATTGAAGATACTTCTGGACATTCGCTGGATGTATCCGCCCCTCTCAAGGGCCCAATACTCGTCATGGGCAATCTCAAGATCTTCCACGTGCTGTCCCCATCGGAGCGTCACCTTACTTCCCACATCAAGAAAGCTTTCCGGTCTTACTACTATGACCGGTCTGTCGATATGGGTATAAGTCTTAACTTCCTTACCCTCCGGGAATTCGTAATCCGTTCCCTTTATAAGCTGGAACGCCTCGCAATACTCCGACAGGCAGATCTTGAAGTATTCCTCTGTATCCATCTTGCGATACCTGGAATAAAAAAGCTTCTTGCTTATAAAGCCTCCCGCCTTTTCGTAATGTCCGCCTCCGGTTCCGATCTCTTTGGTAAGATAAGCCGCCAGTTCATTGGAGTTTACCTCCATAATGCAGCTTCTTACCGAGAGCTTAAAACCATCCTCTACTTCATTGTAAACGACGCAAAGATCAATCTCACCCACCTGCATAAGGAAATCGGCGATAAGTCCGAGAACGTTCGAGTCACAGGGTAAGGTCTTAATTATAGCATATCTGTGCGAAGGATCGTAGAAGTAATTCTTCATGGCGATCCCGGCAACCTCCAGCTCCCGCAGAGAAAGGTTGGTCTTTCTGAGCTTTTGCATTATATGCGAGTCAATGACCAGCGCATCCCTCATATCAAGGTCTTCGGCTCCGAAAAGCTCGGAAAACTGGTTTGTATCGGTATACAGGCCGTAGTAAAGAGCCGTCCCCATTTTTCTGTCGGTGTTGACGGGGTATTTCTCCTCGCAAAGCATCTTCCAGACAAGGGTCGCGCAGCTGCCAAGCCCGGGGCATATCCTTAAATTGTCCCCGATTCCCGATTCCATAGGATGATGGTCTATAGTCGCAATGTTTTTGGCCTTAATCCTGGTAACATTTCCCGAGCCGTACTGACAGTCAACGGTAAGTAAAAGGCCCGGCGCCTCGCTTAGTGCCGCTTCTTCAGGGCTTATATATTCGAGGGGGATATCAAGCATCTCCGTCATTATAAGGAGATTGTTCTTTGAGATCCTGTTCTTTCCGCTGTAGAAAAGCCGGACATACTTACCCATTGACCTGTAGTAAACGTAAAGTGCGAACCCGGAGCCTATGGCGTCCGGATCCGGGTTATCATGACACTGTATCCATATTTCATTGTATACAAGTAAATCACTGAGTTTCATTTATTCTTCCGATCGATTAGTGATGGAAAAGTCTGATGCCTGTGAAGGCCATAACCATATTGTACTTATTGCAGCAGTCGATAACCGCATCGTCACGTACGGATCCGCCGGGCTGTGCGATATACTTAACGCCGCTCTTTCTTGCTCTTTCGATATTGTCGGAGAAGGGGAAGAATGCGTCGGAACCAACGGTTACATCCGTCATACCCTTAAGCCATTCCTTCTTTTCCTCTCTTGTAAATACCTCGGGCTTAACCTTAAAGGTCTTCTGCCAAACGCCCTCTGCGAGAACATCCTCATACTCATCACCGATATAAACATCGATAGCATTGTCTCTGTCGGCGCGTCCGAGGCCGTCTGCAAACTGAAGTCCCATAACCTTTGGTGACTGGCGAAGATACCAGTTGTCAGCCTTGCTTCCCGCAAGTCTTGTGCAATGGATTCTGGACTGCTGTCCGGCTCCGATACCGATAGCCTGTCCGTCCTTAACGTAGCAAACAGAGTTGGACTGGGTATACTTAAGTACGATAAGGGAAATCTTCATATCGATAAGAGCCTTCTCGGGGATCTCCTTGTTCTCGGTAACGATATTGTCAAGAAGACCTGCGTTTACATCAAGCTCGTTTCTTCCCTGCTCGAAGGTTACTCCGTAAACCTGCTTCTTCTCAATAGGAGCGGGCTTGTAAGTGGGATCGATCTGAAGGATATTGTAAGCTCCCTTTTTCTTCTGCATAAGAAGTTCCATAGCTTCATCGGTATATCCGGGAGCGATGACTCCGTCAGATACCTCTCTCTTGATAAGTCTTGCGGTGTCGGCATCGCAGACATCGGAAAGGGCGATGAAATCTCCGAAGGATGACATTCTGTCAGCGCCTCTGGCTCTTGCGTATGCGCAGGCAAGGGGGCTGAGCTCGCCGAGATCGTCTACCCAGTAGATCTTTGCAAGGGTATCGCTAAGGGGAAGTCCTACAGCGGCGCCCGCGGGGGAAACATGCTTAAAGGAAGTAGCAGCGGGAAGTCCGGTAGCCTCCTTTAATTCTTTAACAAGCTGCCATCCGTTGAAGGCATCAAGAAAATTGATATATCCGGGACGTCCGTTTAAAACCTTAACGGGAAGTTCGCTTCCGTCCTCCATATAGATTCTGGAAGGTTTCTGGTTAGGGTTGCATCCGTATTTTAACTGTATCTCGCTCATAATTGTAAATTAACCTCTTTTCTTTATCTGATATAGCTGATCTGTATAAATCGTTTTACCTTTCCATCACTTGTTCTTGTTGATGATGGTGGTCTCTGTCTTTCCGGTTGCGATATCGATATATCTTACGAAAAGAGATACCTTATTATCTTCATTGAGGTTCTCCCAAAGAAGCTTTGTAAATTCATCCATATTATCTAGGATCTCTACGGGAGTAGGCTCACCTTCGTAGCTGGGAAGGGGATTTCCGTCGTGCATATAGGTATGGATGAAATGGCCCTGTCCGGCCTTTGGATTCTCATAGCTGTATGTGAATCTCTGGCAGGAAGAGGGGTCTCCGTTATTGCTCTTTAAGATTGACATCTCGTATGAAAACTTTCCGCCGCTCACATGCATTACTGCTGAGATTCTGGGGGTGTAGTTGGGGCCGTCGGGCTCAAACTCCCTGCATCTTAAGGACTGTTCAAAGGTTTCTCCCTTGCTCATTCCATCGTAGATGGTGTCGGTCTGATCTCCGTTGGTTACGATGGTATCATCTCCGAGTACTCTGACCGGTGCGTAGATGATGAGGCTGGGGTCCTCAAGCTTTGACGGATCGAACGCCTGCGTACGGATGCCTTCCCCTTCGGTAACAAATACTCTGTTGCGGCTGTTGACACTTCTGCCCATGATAAAGTATGCGGTTACGGCGCTTTTACCGTCGGGAGTAACTCCCACCACAATTCCTCTTCCGGGGTACGCGTTGGTGCTCAGTTCGTGTTTCATCGATGTCATTTTTGGTTTTCTCCTCTTACTTTAGATATTTTTCCTCGAATTCTCTTTGAGGCAAAGGCTTGTCAAAGTAGAATCCTTGGATATATTTAACTTTAAAGTTTCTAACAACATTGTACTGGTCCGGAGTCTCGATACCTTCTACGCAGATCTTTACGCCTCTTGTCTCTGCAAGCTCTGCGACCATCTTGACGAAGGCCTGTGAGTAAGCATCTTCTGCAAGGTCCTTAACGAAGCTCTGGTCTACTTTTATTATATCAAAGGGAATTTCCCTTATGTGGTTAAGCGAAGAATAACCTGTTCCGAAATCGTCGAGAGCGATTGATACTCCCAGGGCTTTTATCTTTGAAAGGATACCGATCATTCGCTGCATATCGTTTATCGCAAGGCTCTCGGTAACCTCAAGGGTAAGGTTCTTCGGTGAAAGTCCGGTCTCCTTAAGGGTATTCTCGACAATCTCTACTATATTGCTTTGTAAAAGCTGAACTACGGAAAGGTTTACGTTTACCTTCATATAGCCGTAGCCCCTGTCGTTCCAGGATTTAACGGTCTTGCAGGCCTCTTTTAAAACGTGGTCTCCGATAGGATTGATAAGTCCTAAGTACTCTGCAAGAGGGATGAAATCAACCGGCGATACGAATCCAAGCTGCTTGCTGTCCCATCTGACCAAAGCTTCCGCTCCGACGCACTCCTCGAGTCCGTCTTCCACGTCGATGATAGGCTGATAGTAAACCTGGAACTCGCGATAATCGGTATCTTCCGCATCTCGCATATTCTTTTCCATATCGAGTCTTCTGCCGGCTGCGGAATCCTGATCCGAGCTGTATCTTGCCATTCGGTTCTTACCGCTCTTTTTAGCCTCGTACATGGCGATATCGGCTTTACGGATAAGTCCCTGAACCGTGTTTCCGTTATCGGGGAAAGTAACGACTCCGATACTTGAGGTACAGTAATAATCCGAATCCTTAAGGAAGAAGGGCTTGCTGAAAACATCCTTTATCTCGGTAAGAATAGCCTCAAATCTGTCGTATGACGAAGGCGGGATAAGGATAACAAATTCATCGCCGCCCATACGGTAGCAATTGTTCTCAACTCCGTGTACGGAGCGCATCGCGGAGGAGATTGATTTAAGGAGCACATCTCCGTACTGATGGCCGAGGCCGTCGTTGATATGCTTAAAGTCGTCGAGGTCAAGGTAAACAAGCGCTCCCCTTGTTCCGTCCTTCTCGACTTCATCGATAAGTCTTGCAAGGTCTCTCTCGCAGCACATACGGTTATAAAGTCCGGTAAGGAAATCGGTAAATGCCTGCTGCTCGATCTTGCTCTGGTGGAGCTTACGGTCGGTAACGTCGTAAAGGGAATAAAGGGTAGCGGCGGATCCGTCCATCCACTCGATCTCTTTTATACTAACCTCATACCAGCGGTCCAGCTTTGAATTGTAGATCTCTATGCCGCCGTCCTTACGCCTTCTTAAGCTGTCGACGATCATCGAATTAAGCTGTCCGTCTTTCCACTCATCTTCAAAAGTCTCGATGAGCATCTTGTTTACAAAGATAACTTTGCCGTTGTCTCTTCCGGTAAGATAGAAGGATACTCCGATATTGTTAAGGATATCCTCCAGAGCTCTGAAAGAGCCGGCAAGCGAATTTTTATTGATACGGGTAACGAGGATGTTTTGGATGATCCTGACAGCGTCTGAGACAAACCTGATCTCATCCGCAGTCCATTCTCTCTCGCCCTCGTAGTTTTTAAACATAGCGATCATACTGCCGCTTCCGTCGGCTTTGCCAAGGATGGGCATTGTAATGATCGAAGAGATTCCGGCTCCCGAAAAGGGGTTGCCATGGTCGGCAGAAAGCGCGGCGGATGACATTATAACAGGTGCATCCTTGCTGATAGCCTGCATCAGGGTATCTTCCGTTCCCTCTGAAATAGCCGGGGGGAGTACACCTATACGCTTTGTCTCGGCAAGCACACCCATCTTTCCATGCCCGTCATCATCGCGATAGATCTTTGCCTCGTCCACCATTAAATAACCGGCGGTTATCTCAAGCCAAAGCTGAAGCACGGTCTCCGTTCCGGCCTTGCTGTCAAGAAGGTTTACCAAAGAGGAGCTAGCTTTGTAGGCTCTGCCCATAAGTCTGTGCTCCGACTCAGCGTCTTTTTTCTTTATATTTTCAATCTCGGCATCTATAAGATTAAGTCTGCCGGCGTATATCATCGAACAGGTATCACGGAGCATATCCGTCCTGTCGAACATTTCTTTCTCGGTAAGCTTCCCGCTGGCCGCAAGGAGCCAGACAGAAACCATTTCGTTCTCGATTCTTATTGCGACTGCTGCCAGATAGAATCCGTCGGGCTCTCCCTCCGGAGTAATGCGGATAGTTCTGACATCCTCGATGTTGTCCTCGGTAACCGCCTCAAACAGCTCCTTCACAACGTCGAGCTCTACAAATTCCTTCTCCCATCCCTCTTCGTCCGTAATCCCCGGCAGGCTTCCGGCGGCACCTATTATCTCTCCGCCAATCTCACAGCAAACCGCTGCAACCTGCGCAACACGGCAATATTCGTCCTGCAGTTTCTTAAGTGATTTTAAATTAATAACTTCGTTATAATCGGTTTTTATCATCAACAAATCTCACTTTCGGGCACGCAAAGAACACCTAGCCCATTTTCTTCAATATTGTAACATAAACGGGCGAGTTTTTAAACCTACAAAAACAAAATGAACCCCCAACCCCGTCCCCGGGGGTCATTCCCCCGGGTCACAAAAATGAACCCCCAACCCCGTCCCCCTGTGTCATTTTGGGGGCATAAAAAAACCGCGGTCCTTGAGCGGATCGCGGTTTTTTGTATTTATTAGTTAGCTTCGATGCTGTAGTTGGGAGCTTCCTTTGTGATGTGAATATCGTGAGGATGGCTCTCCTTTAAGGATGCAGCGGAAATCTTTACGAATTTTCCCTTCTCGGTAAGCTCGGGGATGGTAGCTGCTCCGCAGTATCCCATACCGGAACGAAGTCCGCCGAGGAGCTGGAAGATCGTATCTTCAACCATTCCCTTGTAAGCTACGCGGCCTTCAACGCCTTCGGGTACAAGCTTCTTGGCGTTTTCCTGGAAGTAACGGTCCTTAGAGCCGTTCTCCATAGCGGCAATGGATCCCATTCCGCGGTAAACCTTGTATTTTCTTCCCTGGTAGAGTTCGAAGTCTCCGGGGCTTTCTTCACATCCCGCAAACATTGAACCCATCATGCAGCAGCTTCCGCCGGCTGCGAGGGCCTTTGTAACATCTCCGGAGTACTTGATACCGCCGTCGGCGATGATAGGAACTCCATATTCCTTGGAAGCTCTGTAAGCCTCCATGATAGCTGTGATCTGAGGTACACCGATACCGGCAACGACACGGGTCGTGCAGATGGATCCGGGACCGATACCAACCTTAACGGCGTCAGCTCCTGCCTCGATAAGAGCCTTTGTTCCTTCGTAGGTAGCTACGTTTCCGGCAATAACCTGAAGATCGGGATACTTTTCCTTGATCATCTTTACGCAGTTAAGTACGTTCTGTGAGTGGCCGTGAGCAGAGTCAAGTACGATAACGTCAACATGAGCGTTAACAAGAGCTTCTACTCTGTCAAGTACATTGGCGGTAATACCAACGCCTGCGCCGCAAAGAAGTCTCCCCTGGGAATCCTTGGCAGCGAGAGGATACTTGATAGCCTTCTCGATATCTTTAATAGTAATAAGTCCTTTTAAATTGAAGTCGTCATCAACGATAGGAAGCTTTTCTTTTCTGGCAGCGCCGAGAATCTTCTTTGCTTCTTCGAGAGTAATTCCTTCTTTAGCGGTAACAAGATTCTCGCTTGTCATACACTCGCGGATCTTCTTGGTGTAGTCTGTTTCGAACTTAAGATCACGGTTTGTGATGATTCCGACAAGCTTTTTGCCCTCTGTGATAGGCACACCCGAAATACGGAACTTGCCCATAAGCTCGTCCGCATCAGCAAGTGAATGGTCGGGGCTGAGTGAAAAAGGATCGGTGATAACTCCGTTCTCTGAGCGCTTAACCTTGTCTACTTCGTCAGCCTGAGCTTCGATAGACATGTTTTTATGGATGATTCCGATACCACCCTGTCTGGCCATAGCGATAGCCATGCGGTGCTCCGTAACGGTGTCCATACCCGCACTCATAAGCGGAATGTTAAGTTTGATTTTCTTGGTGAGCCAGGTAGAAACATCCACTTGATTGGGAATGACCTGGGAGTAAGCGGGAACCAGCAGCACATCATCAAATGTGATGCCTTCAGCGATAATCTGTGCCATTTTTTTACTCCTCTTGTGAAAACTAAATTTTTAATACTATAAAACATTTAACAACAATTTACAAGAAAAAATTTTCCTATTACACTACCGCGTTGAAGCGGAAAACAATGGCCCACGAAACTCAAAAGAGTTAATAATCAATCAGAGAAAACTTTCCGGGGAGCAGCATTTTTCATTATCTTTACAAGCTCCTCGTTGGGTGAGATCAGGATCTGCTCTTTTCCTTCATAGAAAATAACAAATCTCTTGTCGGGCTGTTCTTCGATTCCGATGCTGTAATCCTTGGGCTTATCGGAAAGCTTTCCGAAGTTATCAAGGTGATAGGACCCTATGGGAGCAATTACGAGCACCTTATCGAAATCGTAGGTTGCAACTCTTTTTCTTTTCGCCTGATTATAAATCTTATCAATAACGAGTTCCTTATCAATATAGAGGTATTCGTACTCAACATCCGTATACTGGCTCGAAACGTAGATTCCTACGCCGAAGGCGATCACTACGATCAAAAGAACAAACCATCCCGTAATAAACATCGCTACCACGGTGGCTGCGAGCAGTACGATAAATAAAACTCTGAGAGCCTTTGCAAGTGTGTTGGGGCGGCCTTTTACAAGGCATTCTACGTAAGCGTCACTCATTTTAAAAATCTCCTTAGGTAAATTACTCTGTGATCAGAGGTATATATCTTAAAAGGGCATCCTGCCAGGTTGGAAGGGGCTCGAATCCGGCCTCTTTAAGCTTGCTCTTATCGAGCCTGCTGTTAAAGGGTCTTGCGGCTTTTGAAAGCCCATATTCCGCTGTAGTCACGGGGGTAACCTTTGTTTCAAGACCCGCTACCTTGTATATTTCCTTTGTAAAATCATACCAGGAAATAAATCCGCCCTCGTTTGTCGCATGATAGTATCCGTATTTATCGGTAACGATCATATCCGCGAGAAGCCTTGAAAGATCAAGGGTGTAAGTCGGGGTTCCCATCTGGTCGCAGACAACTCTAACCTCGTCATGGCTCTTCCCGACATTTATCATAGTCTTGACGAAATTCTTTCCGTTTTGTCCAAAGACCCATGCTATACGTACGATAAAGAATTTATCAAGGGTTCCGGAAACAGCCTTCTCTCCCGCAAGCTTAGACTCGCCGTATACATTTAGAGGCTTGTAATCCTTGCAGTCCGGATCCCAGGGCTTTTCGCCCTGCCCGTCAAATACATAATCCGTGGAGATATAGAGCATTTTTGCATCCACCGCCTTAGCGGCCTCGGCGATATTTCTCGTTCCGCCTTCGTTTATAGCAAAAACCTTTTCTCTTTTATCCTCGTCCTCCGCAAGATCCACAGCCGTCCATGCCGCGCAGTGGATAACCGCATCCGGTCTTACTTTATTTATCAGTTCGGATACTGCCGCCTTGTCCGTAATATCAAGGCCGAAATATGGCATTCTTGTAACGGCGCTCCCATCGTCAGCTCCGCTGTAAGCGGGCGCAAGATCGGTTCCGACGCCTTCGATATTTCTTTTATCAAGCTCGTTCATAACGTCATGTCCGAGCTGTCCTGCCACACCTGTGACCAAAATTTTCATAAAACTGCCATCCTCCAAATTGGATTTTTCCGCAATTTTGCCGATTTTGTCTAAGTATATCACATAAATCATCAAAATAATTACGAGAAGTATTAATTTTTTCTTATAAATATGATAAATTTATGGAGTAACCCTTTAATAGGATAAAGTTTTCCGATTATTGCAGATAAAATATGAAAAGACAATTATTTCGGAAAATTTCATATATAACAGCAGCGCTTACCGTAGCCGCATCTCTATCCGGATGTGCGGGATCGGCTCCCTCAACCGGTGGAGATATAACGCCGCCGGCTTCGCAAAGCAAACCCGCCGATTCCCCATCGCAATCCCCTGCACCCGTAGCGGAAACGCCCCCTGCAGAGCCCGTCAAGGGAAGCCGCGACAACTCGATCCGTTGCCTCGTTCCCATGCAAGACGGTATAAACCTTATAGAAAGCGATGTCGCTTCGATCGATTTTTCCCATTCTGATGACGGATACGTCAGTGTTAAATACTTCGGTGAAGTTCCCATCATAAAGCTTCGTATTACCGGCCCTGATGAGGTTGTTTACACATACGACCTTAAGACCAATGACTACGAGGTATTTCCTTTGACAGGCGGAAACGGAGACTATACCATAGCCGTCTACGAAAACATCGAAGGAACCCAGTACGCAGTTGCAATGTCAGAGGTGATAAATGTAACGATAGCCGATGAGCTTACTCCTTACCTTTATCCAAATCAATATGTTAATTTCTCGGAAAACAGCAAATGCGTTAAACTGGCATCGGACCTTGTTTACAGCAGTAATTCGGACCTTGAAGCCGTTCAGGCGGTCTACGATTATATCGTAAACAACATTACTTACGACACGGCAAAGGCCGAAAGTAAACCAACAAATTATGTTCCCGACGTGGATCACATACTTGATATCAAAACGGGAATCTGCCTCGACTACGCTTCGCTTATGTGCTCGATGCTTAGAAGCCAGGGAATTCCTACAAGGCTTGAGATAGGATACGCCGCCGATGCTTACCATGCCTGGATAAGCGTTCACATAGACGATGTAGGCTGGGTCAACGGTATAATCGAATTTACCGGAGATACCTGGCAGCTTATGGATCCAACCTTCGGCGCAAGTACCAACGATGCTGCTTTAAAGAAATTTATAGGTGACGGCACCAATTACACACTTCAGAAAATATATTGAGGAAATTAAAATGGCAAATCAAAAGAGTCTTTCAAACGAAGAAATTGCATCATTTTTCAGACAGACCTCCATGCTTTTCTCGGCAGGTATCGGCCCCAGAGACGCGATGCAGATCCTGCTCGGAGACAGTAAAAACGAAAAAGGACGCGAGCTTATAACCCAGATACGCGACACCTGCAGAAAGGGTGAGACCTTCTCAACCGCACTTTCCGAGACAAAGGTATTTCCTGACTACGTTATCAATATGATCTCCCTCGGTGAGGAATCCGGAAAAACAGATACCTGTATGATCGCTCTTGCGGAGTTCTATGAAAAAGAGCAGGCAATCTCCGAATCCCTTCGCGGCGCCCTTACATACCCAGTGGTTATGCTGATCATGATGCTTGTTGTAATCATCGTACTTGTAGGAAAGGTTATGCCTATCTTCCAGCAGGTATTCAACGAGCTCGGTACCGATATGACCGGATTTGCGGGCTCTATGCTTAAAATAGGACAGGCTCTTAACAATTACTCCATCGTATTTCTTTGCATCTTCGGAGTACTTGTTCTTTTCTATATAATTTCAAATCATACAGCAGCGGGTCGCAAAATAAGCCACAACTTCCTCGTACATTTCCCTCTTACCAAGGGCTTCTACGAGAGCGTTGCCTGTGAACGTTTTGCAAGTTCCCTTGCCATTGCAATTTCCAGTGGTATGGATACATATTCCGGACTTGATATGGCTAAAAAGATGGTCGAGCACCCTAAGATGTGCGAAAAGATCGATAAATGTAAAAATATGATCAGAGAGGGAAGCAACTTCTCCGAAGCTCTTTCCAACTCGGATATCTTCTCGAACCTTTATTCACAGATGGTTTCCGTCGGCTTTACCAGCGGTAACCCCGATACGGTTCTTATTCAGATTGCGGACGCATACGAAAAGCAGTCAACAAAGAAGATTCAGTCCATCCTCTCCGTACTTGAGCCTACGCTTGTTATCATACTTTCACTTATCGTAGGTATGATCCTGTTGTCGGTAATCCTTCCTCTTATGGGAATCATGTCAAGCATCGGATAAACAAAAGGGTAAATCAATGAACAGATTTGAACAGGCAACACCTTCGCCAATTAAATATGTTTCAAAATATCTGCCGATCGTGTTTTTCGTTGTGATACTGGTGGTGTTCTTTATACTTTTAGGAACGGTATCCGACGATACCTTAGCCCGCCAGAAGCAAAGCCTTGAGACTGCTCTGGAGCACGATATCGCACAGTGCTACGCCTTAGAGGGCATGTATCCCGCAGATGTTGATTATTTAACCAAACATTACGGTCTTACCTATGACCATGATACCTTTGTTGTACAGTACACCTTTTACGGTGAAAACCTTTATCCGGATTACGTTGTGACTTTCAAATCCGGAGTATCTTTCTACTAAAGACCTTCCAGTGAGGAAACGATATGCAGCAAAAACAGACTCCTCATATTATTGATGTAATATTTGTGCTTGCGCTGTTCGGAGCCTTCGCCTTTTCAGCCGTAATGCTGATAATAGCGGGTTCTTCCATCTATCGCAACACCATCAACAATATGCAGGCCAATTTTGAAACAAGAACATCCAGTTCCTATATAAGCGAAAAGATGCGACAGGGCGGAAAGATCGGTACCCTTTCTTCCGATTACGGAGATGTACTTGCAATCTACAAAACAGTCGACAAGCGCGAGTACGCGACCTATCTGTACTGCCGTGACGGTTATCTTTGCGAGCTGTACGCCCCTGCCGATCACGACCTTACTCTCGGTCTCCTTGCCGCAGGTCAAAAGATAACAGAGCTTGAAACTATTGATGTCGAAGATACCGTTTCCGAAAACGTGATCAAAGTAAACCTTAGTCATAAAGACGGAGCTGTAAACAGACTTTTATTGCAAAACTACTCGGGAGAATCCCCTAATGAAACATTCTAAATCAGGACTTTTCCTTATGGAGATGATAGTGTGCATCCTGTTCTTCTCCCTGAGCGCCGCAGTAAGCGCCCAGATGTTTGCCAAGTCACACATCATCAGCCAGACCGCTATAAATGAAAACCATGCGGTAATAGAAGTTAATAATGTGGCGGAAGCTTTCTACGCGGAAAACGGAAATATAGCCGGGATTTCGGAAATCCTTTATCCCGGACTTTCTCTGACCACCCCCGAAGGCATTATCGTTTACTTTGACGCAGGATTTAACGCTGTTTCTTTTGACGGGGAAGCTGCGGCTTACTATGTAGAGTTAAAAACGGGCGACCTTAACGATAACCACACAAAAGACGGTACGGTCAGCTTCTACGATATGTCCGATACATCTAAACCGATCTACAGTCTGGATGTAACTGTCAACGTACCTCGAACCGCTAAAGAAAGCAACTAATTGGAGCAAATATGGCTAAACAAAAATCCATTCTTGGAGAACAACCGAAAAATGCCCCCGAATTTAAACTTAATCCGGGGTCCACATCCATCCTTTTGATATTTGTAACGCTCTGCCTTGTAGCATTTGCGGTACTTTGTGTTGTCAGTTCAAATTCTGACAGAAAGCTTGGCGGCAAAGTTATAAACAGAACAGGCGAATATTACGCTGCCTGCAACAGAGCCCAGAGCCTCATTGCCGATATCGACCACGAACTTCTCAGCGCGTATAAGTTTGCTGAAGGAGATGAGGAAGTTTTCTACAACTCCGTCGGCGGAAACTCGAGATCGTTTGTTATCGACATCAATTCAAAGCAGAAGCTTTATGTAGAGCTGTCCCTGCTGTACCCGAAAGAGGGATCCGACGAACCCTTCTACAAGATCACCTCCTGGAAAGTCAGCTCCGGCAGCTCCGGAAACACAATCACCATCGAGTAAAATGACACAGGGGGACGGGGTTGGGGGTTCATTTTATAAATACTTAGAAAATGAACCCCCAACCCCGTCCCCCTGTGTCATTTCTTATCCAAGGGTTGCGTTTTTAAGTGTCATAAAGGCAAAATCCGCTTCCAGATATATGTCAAATGTTCCGATCACTGTAATTTCTTCACCATTTGCCGGGAAATCATTCGGGTAAGTATAAGCATCCGTAGGTACGAATTCTATTCCCTGTGAACAGCAGGCCAGCGCATCCTCAATAATGCAGGCATGGTATTCATTACCGCTGTTTGAATCATAATAATAGCTGTAAGATCCCCTCATTTTAATGGTCTTTCCGATATAGTCGTTCGGTCTCGCCATCATATTATAAACCTCGGCATAGACCATGTCCTTGCCCATAACCGTAAGATCTATATCGATTGCTCCGCTCTCGGTACTACCTGCGCTTGCGGTGTCCTCCTCTTTATTTCCCTCTGTTTCTGTCTTATCTTGCGTTTTTTCCACGCTCTGATCTTCTTTTTCCGTACTTATATCCGTATCACCGGTACCATCTTCATCATTCATAGGATAATCTCCTGAAGCTAAGATGTCGTCAAGCGAGCCGGTACTTGTTTCGAAAGTTTCGCTACTATCGCTATTCTTCTCTTCTGCTTTGGCATCTTCCTTATCCATCTCCGATTGGATAACCTGAGCTATGCTCTGTGTACCGCTGACATTATGCGTTGAAGCCGAACCGTCCGAGCACCCTGCCAGACAAGCCATTGCTCCCGCTAACACGCATATGCACAATAACTTCTTTTTTGCCATTTTCGTCCTCCGGTTATCTTCCTCCGGTTATCTTTCCTATTACCCAGCAGATTCCGAATACAACCACATCTACAGCTACGATGGTGGAACCGATAGGTGTCTCGGCGAGGATTGAAACTATAAGTCCCAAAAGAGCGCAGATAACGGATATGATCGCGGAGAAAATAGTAACCTGCTTAAAGTTTCTAAATATCCTCATAGCCGAAAGTGCAGGGAATATTACGAGCGCGGAAATGAGGAGTGAACCTACAAGGTTCATTGCCAGTACTATTATAACAGCAATTATGATAGCAATCAAAAGGTTATAAGCGTTTGTTTTAACTCCGCTTGCCTTTGAAAAATCTTCATCGAAGGTCACGGCAAATATCTTATTGTAGAAAAAGATAAATATGGCCACAACCAGCACAGAAAGCACAATGCAAAGGATAACTTCCTTCGGCTTAAGAGTAAGTATTGATGTTGCTCCGAAAAGCGTACTGCATACATCTCCCGAAAGGTTTGAGGAGGTGGAAAATACGTTCATGATAAGATAGCCGAAAGCAAGCGCTCCGACACTTATCATCGCGATAGCGGCATCACCCTTTATCTTCGCATTATTGCCTTTTCTAAGGAGCAGTACAGCACTTAAAACCGTTACAGGAAGTATAAGCAGCATATTATTCGTCAGCTTAAGGACCGTAGCCACTGCCATAGCTCCGAAAGCTACATGCGAAAGACCGTCTCCGATATAAGAAAAGCGCTTAAGCACAAGTGTTACGCCAAGAAGGGATGAGCAAAGAGCGATAAGTACCGCTACGATAATGGCATATCTTACGAAGGGGTACTGAAGATACATAATAAGCTTATCAATCATCTTTTTATACCTCCTCTCCCAAGAAATTACGGCCAAGACTGCTTTCAAGGTAGTCCTTTTTTGTGCCGAAATAAATCGTCTCTCCGATGTGGAGAATATGGCTTGCATACTTTAAGGCTGCGGAAATATCGTGCGAGATCATAATAATACTGATTCCCTCTTTATTAAGACTCTCGATCAGCGCATACATCTCCGCCGTCACCTTAGGGTCGAGTCCCGCTACAGGCTCGTCAAGAAGAAGGAGCTTTCCCGTCGCGCAAAGGGCCCTCGCCAAAAGGACGCGCTGCTGCTGACCGCCTGAGAGCTCTCTGTAGCATCTGTCTTTAAGATGAGTGATCCCCATCTTTTCCATATTATCTTCCGCGAGCTTTTTCTCCGCCTTGTTATAAAAAGGTCTGAGACCGGTCTTTGCCTGGCATCCCGATAAAACAATCTCTCTTACCGCTGCGGGAAAATCTCTCTGTACAAGGGTTTGCTGAGGCAGATAGCCTATATCCTTTTTCGTAAGTCCGTCTCCGAATGTGATAGTTCCGCCATATGGCTTTTGAAGTCCAAGGAGCGTCTTCATCAAAGTCGTTTTACCGGAACCGTTTTCGCCAACAATACACAAATAATCGCCCTTATTTATTTCAAATGATAAATCCGTTAATATAGCCTGATTATCGTATCCCAGCGACAGACTATCTGCTTTCAGCAGTGCCATTTTAAAATCCTCCGATTAATTGAGAGCTTTCTTTAAAACCTCAAGATTGCTCAACATTATTCCGAGATAAGTCGCACCTTCCTTCACATCCTTAGATGTGGTTGACTGCATAGAGTCAAGCGTAAGTACGTCCATATCCTTACCATTTGTGTTACTGATAATTGTATCTGCTATTTCCCGGTTTGTTCCGTCAATCTTCATTACATACTTTAAGCCAAGCTCATCGACCTTATTTGCAAGGAACACGATGGTCTCAAAGCTTGCTTCGGTCTCAGCCGAGCATCCTACAAATGCAGCATAATAATCGAGTCCGTAGTCGTCCACAAGGTATCTGAAAGGGAATCTGTCGCCGAACAAAAGCGTCTTGCTTCCGGCAGACGATGCAACCTCCTCATACTGCTTATCAAGTTTATCCAGCTCAGCCTTGTAAGAATCAAGGTTAGCTCTGTAAGCCTCTGCGTTAGCAGCATCGATCTTTTCAAGACCGGCCTCGATAGCGTCACAGATCACAGCGGTATTCTTAAGAGAAAGCCAAACATGCTCGTCAAACTCTATCTCTCCCTCTTCATGCTCATGGTCGTGCTCTTCGCCCTCATCATGATCGTGATCCTCGTGGTCATGATCTTCACCTTCCTCATGGTCATGTTCCTCGTGATCATGGTCATGCTCCATACCCTCCTTGACTTCCTCGGCCTTTACACTCTCTCCTAAGGTCTCGAGAAGATTTATAACAACCATATCTTTATTCTTTGCTTCCGAGAGAGCATCCTCTACCCACTCATCGGATTCGCCGCCTACATATATAAACATATCGCAGTCGGATATCTTAGCGATGTCAACCGCAGTAGGCTGATAGCTGTGAAGGTCCACCCCATTGTCAAGAAGCATAGTAACATCGATATTGTCGATATCCCGGGCGATATTCTTTACCCAGTCATACTCAGGGAAAATAGTTGTAACAACGCTTATCTTACCGGAAGCATCTCCGGCTGTTTGCGTATTTGTTCCACATGCCGCAAGGCAGGTTACTGCATAAAAAGCTATCAATATAGCTGAAATAATTTTTTTCATAATTGCTCCTTAATGATCATATTGCTATCCCGGCAATGTCTATTCTGTTTTTTTCGTTTCTTCTTCTTGACATTTCTCGCATATTCCGTATAAAACCGTTCTCGAAGGGTCGATCTTAAAGTTGTGACGTCCCAAAAGGTGATTTTCAAGCTCCTGCATCTCGTTGCATTTAAGATGGATAAGCCTTCCGCAGTTCTCACACTTTAAATGGATGCAGGAAACTTTTTCCTCTTCGGATTCATCCCCTATATACTCGTAGCAAGCTGAGCTGTTGACATCAACTATATACTTGTTGACAAGCCCCTCCTCCACAAGTTTATCCATCTGCCTGTAAATAGTCGACTGACCCACAGAAAGCCCCATATCGCGGATATGGTCATTCATATCGGCGATGGTAACATGCCCGTCTTTTTTAGACTTTAAGAAGTCTAAAATAATCTCTTGCTGTTTGGTTTTATATTTTGGTCTAATTCCCATTTTCTATCCTTCATAAACTTCAGTTTTAAAAGCAAAATTGAGAATCGTTCCCAAAATCAATTTGAGAACCATTCCCAACTTTACTACCAATCCTTATTTTTGTCAATGAAATAATAGACTTTTAAGAAAAAAAAAATCAGGGAGCTTTTTGCTCCCTGATTAATAATAATGTCTTTTTGATAAAAACTTATCGTTTACTCTTCCTCAGAAGACTCGGTTGCTGCAACAGAATCTGCATTCTCAGCACCGTCCTCAACCTCTTCGAACTCATCGAAATCGATGGTGTCGATGGTGTTGTCGGTAGAGAGGGCAGTATTGCGGTATCTTCTAAGACCGGTACCTGCAGGAATAAGTTTACCGATGATAACGTTCTCCTTGAGTCCGATAAGGGGATCGATACGTCCCTTAATAGCTGCATCGGTAAGAACCTTGGTGGTCTCCTGGAATGATGCTGCTGACATGAAGGAGTCAGTTGCAAGAGCTGCCTTGGTAATACCAAGGATGATTCTCTTTCCTTCAGCGGGCTGCTTGCCTGCTTTAACAAGCTCTTCGTTGGTGTCTTCGAATTCTACGAAGTCAACCATAGTTCCGGGAAGATATGAAGAATCTCCGCTCTCATCCACACGAACCTTCTTGAGCATCTGACGTACAAGTACTTCGATATGCTTGTCTGCGATATCAACACCCTGGAGGCGATATACTCGCTGAACTTCTCTAAGGAGGTAATCCTGTACGGCTCTGATACCCTTAATGTTCATAAGGTCATGAGGATATACTGAACCTTCGGTAAGCTCGTCACCTGCCTCAAGCTCCTGTCCGTCTACTACCTTGATACGTGATCCGTAAGGGATAAGGTATGCCTTACTTCTGGGCTGGCCGTTCTCGTCGACACCGGAAACAACAACTTCACGCTTCTTCTTTGTATCTCTGATTTCAACGGTTCCGCCGAAGTCACAGATAATAGCAAGTCCCTTGGGCTTTCTTGCCTCGAAAAGCTCCTCGACACGGGGAAGACCCTGTGTAATGTTATCTCCTGCAACACCTCCGGTGTGGAATGTTCTCATGGTAAGCTGTGTACCGGGCTCACCGATGGACTGTGCTGCGATGATTCCGACTGCTTCACCTACCTGTACGGGCTCGCCTGTAGCCATGTTAGCGCCGTAGCACTTAGAGCAGATACCGTTCTTTGAGCGGCAGGTAAGGATTGTACGAATCTTAACCTTGGTAACAGGATTTCCGTCTTTATCAACGCCATCCTTTAAGATAGCAGCTGCTCTTGCGGGAGTGATCATATGATTCTTCTTAACAAGAACCTTTCCGTCCTTGTCGCAGATTTCTTCGCAAGATGTTCTTCCGGTAATACGATCCTTAAGGCTCTCGATAGTTTCTTTACCATCCATAAATGCCTTTACGGTCATTCCGGGGATCTCGTCTCTTCCTACTGCACAGTCATCATCGTGAATAACGAGCTGCTGGGATACATCTACCATTCGACGGGTAAGGTATCCGGAGTCTGCTGTACGGAGCGCTGTATCGGAAAGTCCCTTACGAGCACCGTGAGCTGAAAGGAAATACTCCAGAACGTCAAGTCCTTCACGGAAGTTTGACTTGATAGGAAGTTCGATGGTGTGACCTGATGTATCCGCCATAAGTCCACGCATACCTGCAAGCTGCTTGATCTGCTGGTTGGATCCACGGGCACCGGAGTCAGCCATCATGAATATGTTATTGTATTTATCAAGTCCCTTAAGAAGGCTCTCGGTAAGCTGAGCATCGGTCTTGTTCCAGGTCTCGATAACAAGACGATAACGCTCTTCCTCGGTTGAAAGACCACGGCGATATCTCATAGCGATCTCATCAACGGTATTCTGTGCCTTTGCAAGAAGCTCAGGCTTGTCAGCAGGCACGGTCATATCTGAAATAGATACGGTCATAGCTGCTCTTGTTGAATACTTGTAACCGATTGCCTTAACATCATCAAGAACCTCAGCGGTCTTAAATGCACCATGGTTATTGATGACTCTCTCAAGGATCTGCTTAAGCTGTTTCTTACCAACAAGGAAATCAACTTCGGGCTTTAAGAAATCTTCAGGGTTGGTTCTGTCAACATATCCAAGATCCTGAGGAAGGATCTCGTTGAAGAAAAGTCTTCCGAGGGTAGTTGATACGGTACCTGTGATGATCTCGCCCTTAGCGTTAGCCTTGCTTACACGTACATTTACTCTTGAATGAAGAGTGATGTATCCGTTCTCGTACGCAAGGATAGCTTCGTTCATATCCTTGAAATACATTCCCTCACCGGGCTCAGGTCTCTTGTCTCCGACTGAAAGACCTCTCTCCTGAGTCAGATAGTAAATACCAAGTACCATATCCTGTGAAGGAACGGCAACAGGGCCACCGTCTGAAGGCTTAAGGAGGTTGTTAGGTGAGAGGAGAAGGAATCTACACTCTGCCTGCGCCTCTACTGAAAGAGGAAGGTGAACAGCCATCTGGTCTCCGTCGAAGTCTGCGTTGAACGCGGTACATACGAGGGGATGAAGCTTGATTGCCTTACCTTCAACAAGGATGGGCTCGAAAGCCTGGATTCCAAGTCTGTGAAGTGTAGGAGCACGGTTAAGCATTACGGGATGCTCGCGGATTACATCCTCGAGTACGTCCCAGATCTGGTTGTCCCAGTGCTCAACAAGCTTCTTGGCGTTCTTAATATTCTGGCTGATTCCACGGAATACAAGCTCTTTCATAACGAAGGGCTTGAAAAGCTCAAGAGCCATTTCCTTAGGAAGTCCGCACTGATAAATCTTAAGTTCGGGTCCAACGACGATAACGGAACGTCCGGAATAGTCAACACGCTTACCAAGGAGGTTCTGACGGAAACGTCCAGACTTACCTTTAAGCATGTCTGAAAGGGACTTAAGGGGTCTGTTTCCGGGTCCGGTTACAGGGCGTCCTCTACGTCCGTTGTCGATAAGAGCATCGACAGCTTCCTGGAGCATTCTCTTCTCGTTTCTTACGATGATATCGGGAGCACCGAGTTCAAGGAGTCTGTTAAGACGGTTATTTCTGTTGATGATTCTTCTGTAAAGGTCGTTTAAGTCGGATGTAGCGAAACGTCCGCCGTCAAGCTGTACCATTGCACGAAGATCGGGAGGAATAACCGGAAGCACGTCAAGGATCATCCACTCGGGCTTGTTTCCTGACTCGCAAAATGCTTCAACTACTTCAAGTCTCTTGATAACTCTGGCTCTCTTCTGGCCTGATGAAGTTTCGAACTCTTCATGAAGCTCTGCCTTTTCCTTCTCAAGGTCCACCTCGGCAAGGAGCTCTTTAATAGCTTCAGCACCCATTCCTACGCGGAACTCGTTGCCGTACTGCTCTCTCTTTGCCTGATATTCCATCTCGGTAAGGATCTTCTTTTTCTTGATATCGGAATCTTCTACTGTTCCAGGATCAAGTACGATATATGCTGCAAAATAGAGTACTTTCTCAAGATCTCTGGGAGAGATGTCGAGAATAAGTCCCATTCTGCTGGGGATACCCTTAAAGTACCAAATGTGTGAAACAGGTGCTGCAAGCTTGATGTGTCCCATACGCTCACGACGTACGCTGGACTTGGTAACTTCTACGCCACACTTGTCGCAGACAATGCCTTTGTAACGGAGCTTCTTGTACTTTCCGCAGTGACATTCCCAGTCCTTGCTGGGTCCGAAAATACGCTCGCAGAAAAGTCCGTCACGCTCAGGCTTAAGAGTACGATAGTTAATGGTCTCGGGCTTTGTAACTTCACCGTGTGACCACTCAAGAATCTTCTCAGGTGATGCAAGGCCTATCTTAATTGCATCAAATGTAATAGGCTGATAATTCATTGCTTCGGGCATTTTTGAATCTCCTTCTATAAATGTGATAAATGGGAGGGTTGCGCTGCAATCAATTACTGATCGTCATCATCGACATCAAAATCATCTCCGTCGAAATCGCTCTCATACTCATCGCTCTCAACAGCAACAAGTTCATCGCCCTCGAACTCCTGAGTCTGATATCCGCCTCTTGCAAGTGAAGAAGCGTCTGCATCGTACTTGCCGTCAAAATCAGTCTCGAAACGAGGATCGGTGTTATCACCATAATCAATGTTTTCTTTGAGTTCAACTTCTTCTCTGTTCTCATCAAGTACTCTGACATCAAGTCCGAGAGCCTGGAGTTCTTTGAGAAGAACCTTGAAGGATTCGGGAATTCCCGCATCGGGAATATTCTCGCCCTTAATAATAGCTTCGTAAGTCTTCACACGACCGATGATATCATCGGACTTAACGGTAAGGATCTCCTGAAGAGTGTAAGAAGCGCCGTATGCCTCGAGGGCCCAAACTTCCATCTCTCCGAAACGCTGTCCACCGAACTGTGCCTTACCGCCGAGAGGCTGCTGGGTAACCAGTGAGTAAGGACCGGTTGAACGCGCGTGGATCTTATCGTCAACGAGGTGGTGGAGCTTAAGGTAATGCATGTGACCGATCGTGGTAGGTCCGTCGAAGGGCTCACCGGTACGTCCGTCACGAAGCTGTACCTTACCGTCCGCAGAAATGGGAACTCCTTCCCAAAGCTTTCTGTGGTCGCGGTTCTCTGAGAGGTAATCAAATACCTCAGGGAGAAGCTCGTCTTTATGGAGACTTGAGAATGTAGGCGCCTTCTTATCGAATTTCTCGCCTGCCTTCTCGGCTTTCTCCTTAGCTTCCTTCTCGTCGAAAGGAAGATTTACGTAATCGTTTGCAAGAAGCAGTGTATCCTGGATGTCTTTCTCGTTTGCACCGTCGAAAATAGGTGTAGCAACGTTAAATCCAAGTGCCTTAGCAGCAAGAGAAAGGTGAATCTCGAGCACCTGTCCGATGTTCATACGGGAAGGTACGCCCAAGGGGTTAAGTACGATATCAAGAGGACGTCCGTTGGGAAGGAAAGGCATATCCTCAACGGGAAGCACACGTGAAACGACACCCTTGTTACCGTGACGACCTGCCATCTTATCGCCGACGGAGATCTTTCTCTTCTGGGCGATGTAGATGCGAACCGACATATTTACGCCGGGAGCAAGCTCATCACTGTTTTCTCTTGTAAATACCTTTGCATCAACGATGATACCGTACTCTCCGTGAGGAACCTTAAGGGAAGTATCTCTTACCTCTCTTGCCTTCTCACCGAAGATTGCATGAAGGAGTCTCTCCTCTGCGGTAAGCTCGGTCTCTCCCTTAGGAGTAACCTTGCCGACAAGGATATCACCGGCGCGAACCTCGGCACCGATACGGATGATTCCTCTCTCGTCGAGGTTCTTTAAAGCTTCCTCGCCGACGTTGGGAACGTCTCTTGTGATCTCTTCGGGTCCGAGCTTGGTATCTCTAGCTTCTGCCTCATATTCTTCAATATGAAGTGAAGTATAAACATCATCTCTTACAAGGCGCTCTGAAAGGAGTACAGCGTCCTCGTAGTTGTAACCTTCCCAGGTCATGAATCCGATAAGAGGGTTCTTTCCGAGTCCGAGTTCACCCTGTGAGGTGGAAGGACCGTCGGCGATTACTTCGCCCTTTTTAACCTTATCGCCCTTAAATACGATAGGTCTCTGGTTGTAGCAGTTACCCTGGTTGGAACGAGTGAATTTGCTGAGCTTATACTCGATCTCATCCCCGCCCTTAACCTTCTCGCGGATAATATCAGCGGATACATAGGTAATCTCACCGTCTTTCTTGGCAACAACGCAGACACCTGAGTCAACAGCAGTCTTAACTTCCATACCGGTTCCAACAACGGGAGCCTCGGTAAGCATAAGAGGAACTGCCTGACGCTGCATGTTTGATCCCATCAGCGCACGGTTAGCGTCGTCGTTCTGAAGGAAAGGAATAAGCGCAGTAGCAACTGAGAATACCATCTTAGGAGATACGTCCATATAATCGAACATAGCCTTGGGGTATTCCTGAGTCTCATCACGGAAACGACCGGATACGGACTTTCTTACGAAATGTCCTTCTTCATCAAGCTGCTCGTTTGCCTGAGCTACATGGTAATTATCTTCCTCGTCCGCGGTCATATAAACAACCTCATCAGTAACGCGAGGATTGGTAGGATCGCTCTTGTCGATCACACGATAAGGTGCCTCAATAAAGCCATACTCATTGATGCGGGCATAGCTTGCGAGGGAGTTGATAAGTCCGATGTTGGGACCTTCGGGGGTCTCAATGGGACACATTCTTCCGTAGTGTGAATAATGTACGTCACGTACCTCGAATCCTGCACGGTCACGAGAAAGACCACCGGGTCCAAGGGCTGAGAGACGTCTCTTGTGAGTAAGCTCACCAAGAGGGTTATTCTGATCCATAAACTGGGAAAGCTGTGAAGAGCCGAAGAACTCCTTAACAGCAGCAGTTACGGGCTTAATATTGATAAGGCTCTGAGGAGATACATCCTCAGCGTCATGTGTACTCATGCGCTCACGTACAACACGCTCCATACGTGAAAGTCCGATACGGTACTGGTTCTGAAGGAGCTCACCAACCGCACGGATACGTCTGTTTCCGAGGTGGTCGATGTCGTCGTCATTACCGATACCATACTCAAGGTGCATATTGTAGTTGATAGATGCGAAGATATCATCCTTTGTAATGTGCTTGGGAACAAGCTCATGAGCGTTTCTCTTGAGAGCTTCACCGAGAGCCTCGGGATCCTCTCCAAACTCATCAAGGATGTCCTTAAGTACAGGATAGTATACCTTCTCATGGATTCCGTAATCTGCAGGGTCGCAATCTACGAAGTGAGTAAGTTCTACCATCATATTAGAAAGAACCTTCTCATTCTTCTCTTCTGTCTGGATAAGGACAAAAGGAACAGCGCTGTTCTGGATAAGATCAGCCATCTCTCTGTCTACCTTTGTTCCTGCAGCAGCAATAAGCTCGCCTGTGCCGGGATCGATTACATCGGCAGCGAGAATGTGTCCGCTGATACGGTTTCTGAATGAAAGCTTTTTATTGAACTTATAACGTCCGACCTTAGCAAGATCATATCTTCTGGGGTCGAAGAACATAGCATTTATAAGGCTCTGAGCGCTCTCAACTGTAAGAGGCTCGCCGGGACGGATCTTACGATAAAGCTCAAGAAGACCTGTCTCGTAGCTTCCGTCGGGAGCTTTCTCATTAACTGAAGGATCCTTAGAGATAGATGCCTCGATCTTCTCCTCGTCTCCGAACATTTCTCTGATTTCCTGGTTTGTACCGAGTCCGAGCGCACGAAGAAGAACGGTAACGGGTACCTTTCTTGTACGGTCTACACGTACGTAAAATACGTTATTAGGATCGGTCTCATACTCCAACCACGCGCCACGGTTGGGTATAACGGTACAGCTGAAGAGTTCCTTACCGATCTTGTCATGTCCGATTCCGTAATAGATACCGGGGGAACGTACAAGCTGGCTGACGATAACTCTTTCAGCACCATTTATAACAAAGGTTCCGGTCTCAGTCATAAGAGGCAGATCACCCATGAAAATATCATGTTCCTGAATGTTCTTGCTGTCTTCCTTGTTGCGAAGACGCACTTTAACAAAGAGGGGAGCAGCGTATGTAGTATCACGCTCTTTACACTCTTCGATAGTATAATTCTTCTTCTCTTCTTTGAGCTCATAACTTACAAACTCAAGACTAAGCGAGTCGCTGTAGTCAGAGATAGGCGAAATATCGTCAAATACTTCCTGAAGTCCTTCTTCCAGAAACCACCGATAGGAGTTGATCTGAACTTCTACCAGGTTAGGCATCTCCAGTACTTCCTTCTGTCTTGCGTAACTCATACGTGCGACTCTCGGACCACTGGTTGGACGGATTCTGTTCTTTTCCATTGACCTAATACCTCATTCTTTCTAAATTTGTGCATAGCATCACACAATAGCGCATCATCCATAATA
This sequence comes from uncultured Lachnospiraceae bacterium, assembly GCA_902790935.1. Taxonomy (GTDB): domain Bacteria; phylum Bacillota; class Clostridia; order Lachnospirales; family Lachnospiraceae; genus AC2028. The sequence goes on from CADATP010000015.1 coordinate 37,864, forward strand.
TCACGCTATTGTCAATAGGTCAAGGATTATTTTTTATTTTGGGAATATTTTTATTTATAGAAAAAAGATTTAGACTAAAAACGGAAACAGGTTGCCTGCATACGGAGTAACGTTTGCAGGCAACCGTTTAAGTTAATTACGCATTAAGCGTAAGAATCGGTCAGCTTTAAATTACTTAAGAGTAACCTTAGCGCCAGCCTCTTCAAGAGACTTCTTGATGTTCTCAGCGTCTTCCTTAGAAGCAGCCTCTTTAACAACCTTGGGAGCAGCCTCAACGAGATCCTTTGCTTCCTTAAGTCCAAGTCCGGTTACCTCACGAACAACCTTGATAACCTTAACCTTCTCAGCGCCTACCTCAGTAAGCTCTACATCGAACTCGGTCTTCTCTTCTGCTGCTGCGCCTGCTGCTGCTCCGGGAGCTGCCATAACAACGCCTGCTGCTGCAGATACGCCGAACTCTTCCTCTGCTGCCTTTACAAGATCATTGAGCTCAAGAACTGAAAGCTCTTTAATAGCGTCTAAAATTTCCTGAGTGGATAACTTAGCCATTTTTAAAATCCTCCATTAAAATTCAAAATAAATTGGTTTGTTTTGTAACAATTACTCTGCGGGTGTCTCAGCTGCTTCTGCTGCAGGAGCTTCTGCCTCTGCCTCAGCTGGTGCTGCTGCTTCACAAGCTGAAGCGCCGCCCTTTTCAGCAACCTGATTGATAACACGAGCGAAGTTGGTGATGGGGCTCTTGAAGCTTCCAAGAAGTCTTGAAAGAAGCTCTTCTCTTGAAGGAATGCTTGCGATGGTTCCCATTCCCTTCGCATCATAAAGGGTTCCCTCTACGATACCTGCCTTAATCTCCAAAGCTTCTGCAGTCTTAGCAAACTTAGCAAGTACTCTTGCGGGTGCAGTTGCATCATCCTTGGAAACAGCGATTGCGGTAGGTCCTTCAAGATACTCGGTGAGAGACTCGAACTCAGTTCCCTTGATTGCTCTTGTGATGAAGGTGTTCTTGTATACCTTATAGGCAACACCTGCCTCACGAAGGCTCTTACGGAGCTCAGTATCCTGCTCTACGGTAAGTCCACGATAGTCAACAACTACCATTGACTGTGCATCTTTGATGCACTCTGAAATCTCTGCCACGATGGGTGCTTTAATTTCAACCTTAGCCATTTTTTCTTTTTACCTCCTTATAGAATGGAGCCGAATCTTTAAAGATTATTCAAAGAAAAAACTCCCATACTGGATGACAGCATGGGAGAGAATTTCGTAAATAATTACTTAAATAATCTACCTCGGCGGGATTTACGTGCTTTCGCACACCAGCTGTCTTCGGCTTGGTATTTAAACCTTTGCTAAAATACCATAATATTATTTATATGTCAAGCCACTTTAAAAAATTAATACTTTGCTGTATTAACCTTTACACCGGGGCCCATGGTGCTTGTAAGAGTGATGCTTCTGAGGTACTGTCCCTTAAGTGCGCTGGGCTTAGCCTTAGAAATAGCATCCATAAGAGCATCGAAGTTCTGAGTAAGCTGCTCTTCGGTGAAGGAAGCCTTTCCTACGGGAACGTGTACGATGTTGCTCTTGTCGAGTCTGTACTCGATCTTACCGGCTTTGATATCGTTAACTGCCTTTGTTACATCCATAGTAACGGTACCTGCCTTGGGGTTGGGCATAAGTCCCTTAGGTCCGAGAACCTTACCAAGACGTCCTACAACACCCATCATGTCGGGAGTAGCAACTACTACGTCGAAGTCAAGCCATCCCTCGTTCTGAATCTTGGGAACGAGCTCTTCTCCACCAACAAAATCAGCACCTGCTGCCTGAGCTTCTGCCAGTTTATCACCCTTAGCGATAACCAGTACTCTAACTGTCTTACCGGTTCCGTTAGGGAGAACTACTGCGCCACGAATCTGCTGGTCAGCGTGACGTCCGTCACAACCGGTTCTGATGTGTACTTCAATAGTCTCATCGAATTTTGCAGTAGCGGTCTTCTTTACGAGAGAGATTGCTTCTGCAGGCTCATATGCTACGCTGCGGTCAACAAGTTTTGCTGCCTCAGTATATTTCTTTCCGTGCTTCATTATAATTTCCTCCTAGGTTCAAGCGGCAATTTTCATTGCCTCCCATTAACTTAATATTGTAGTTATCCGAATTAGTCCTCTACGACAATACCCATGGAACGTGCGGTTCCTGCGATCATGCTCATAGCTGCCTCAATGCTTGCTGCGTTGAGATCGGGCATCTTAAGTTCTGCAATCTCCTTAACCTTAGCCTTAGAGATGGTAGCAACCTTAGTCTTGTTGGGAACTCCGGAACCACTCTTAATGTTGCAAGCCTTCTTAAGAAGAACTGCAGCAGGGGGAGTCTTGGTTACGAAGCTGAAACTTCTGTCTGAGTAAACAGTGATGATAACGGGGATGATTGTATCTCCCTTATCAGCTGTCTTAGCATTGAACTGCTTGGTGAACTCTACGATGTTAACACCATGCTGACCAAGTGCGGGACCTACCGGGGGCGCGGGTGTTGCCTTGCCGGCCGGAATCTGTAATTTAATATAGCCTTCTACTTTCTTTGCCATGATTGGCACCTCCTAAAATAAATGTGGTTAGGCGTGCACCTTATAAGTACACTCCCACGACGGAACAAACTGCTTTCGCAGTATATATCACGAAGGGCTGGCCTTCGGACATAACAATTTAAAACCGCTTTTTGGGCGATCATCAGCCGAGTTTTCTTACTTCGGCAAAGCTGAGCTCTACGGGAGTCTCGCTGCCCTGGAAAAGTTCAACCTTAATGGTAACTGTCTGCTTGTTGTAATCGATCTTTCTGACAACTCCGACAGTATCCTTCCAAACGCCTGCAACAACTGCGATAGAATCACCTTCGGCAAAGTCGATGCTGACGCTGTCGGTACGAATTCCGAGGGGTTTCATCTCTGCATCGGTAAGGGGAACAGCTTTGCTTCCCGGTCCGACAAATCCGGTAACGCCGCGTGTATTGCGGACAACATACCAGGTCTCGTCATTCATATCCATATTAACAAGAACATAACCGGGGAAGAGCTTTCTCTGAACGGTTCTCTTGTTACCGTTCTTGATCTCGACAACATCCTCTACGGGAACGCGCACTTCCAGAATCTGTTCTGCAAGAGCTTTGTTGTTCTCGATGGTCTTCTCAATGTCAGCCTTTACCTTGTTCTCATATCCTGAATATGTATGTACAACATACCATTTTGCTTCTGCCATTATGCCCTCCTTACAGCTGTGTAAGGAAGTTGACACCATTCTGAGCTCCGTAATCGAGAACTGCGATGATGACTCCCAGCACAATAGATATTATGACAACTGCAACTGACTGTTTGAAGGTAGTCTTCCTGTCAGGCCATGTAATTTTTCCAAACTCAGCCTTTACCCCACTGAAAAATCCGGGGCCTTTTTTCTTTGCGGAATCTTCCATATTGACCTCCGATTATCAAAAATTACTTGGTTTCCTTATGAAGAGTATGCTTCTTGCAGAAACGGCAATACTTCTTGATTTCCATACGGTCAGGCATGGTCTTCTTTTCCTTTGTGGTATTGTAGTTGCGCTGCTTGCATTCTGTGCAGGCAAGAGTAATCTTGGTACGCATTGTTTTTCCTCCGAATTCATTATGGTAGCTTTAAAATAACGCTACAAATATTGCACTAAAAAAAGAGTCGTGTTTTGACTCGCCCGATTACTATAACATAGTAACGGGGACGAGTCAAGAAAAAATTTTACAAATAATCTAACGGGTTAACCTGTGTTCCGTTTATAAGGATCTCGAAGTGCAGGTGAGGTCCCGTGGAATTACCGGTACTTCCGCTGTATGCGATAAGGTCGCCCTGGTTTACATACTGTCCTGCAGATACCACAAGCTTACTGCAGTGTGCGTATCTGGTCTGGCGTCCGTCCGGATGATCGATGTAAACGACGTATCCGTATCCGCTTCCCCATCCGGCGCTTCTTACGGTACCACCGCTGGATGCGTATACGGGGGTTCCTAAAGGCACATACCAGTCGACACCCTTATGGTAAGTACTTCCTATTCCGCCCGGTGACTTTCTGTATCCGAAGTAGGATGAAATACGTCCGCCGGAAATAGGTTTTACATATGTGGGAGGAATCTGGGTTCCTCTTTCTACTATCTTAGGTACGGCTTCAAGCAGGATTTCTTCCTTGACAACTTCTTTTGAAACTTCTTTTTCATTGGTGTAATGCTTGTCAAGGATTGCTTTTCTGTATCCGCTCGAGGGCTGCTGAAGGATCTTGGTCTGAGTCGTATACCATTCATCATTATCTATATAGATAACATCCGCATCGTAAACTTCCTCAACGTAGATCCGCTCAATCCTCTCTACCGAAAGCTCAGGCTCGGGTACTGTTATGGTAAGCACATCTCCCACGTGGATGGTGGAGTTTACCGTCTCGAGCTTTTCGGGGTTTAAGGATACCAGAGTCTCCATCGGGATGTTGACCGCCATGGATATTCCCGAAAGGGTATCTCCCGGCTTAATCTCGTATTCTCCTGGGGTTTCCTGTTCCTTTGTAACGGCTTCTATAGCGTCAGCCAGGTTTGTAACCTGGGAATTGGGAAGATATCCCTGTCCGATCTCCACCTCTTCGATGAAATTCATCTTGAGAACGCCGAGTTCAAAGTCTTCAAAGTCCTTGCTCTCCTCATCCTCTACTTCGGTAAGTCCCCAGGTCTTTGAAAATCCGGCAGCACCTTCTGCCGGCAGTTCGAACTCTTCCTTTACGATCTCCTCTCCCGAATACGTATCTATAACGGTGGGAGTGATAACATTAAAGTCTCTGTCCTTTGAATTGGAAAGCTCTACCTTAAATCTTCCTGAATCGTCATACAGGTCAAGAGCAGCCTGTAAAACCCTTCTCGCATCGTCAAGGCTTCTTAAGGTGATCATATAATCCTCTATCTTGACCGTACATGTTCTTTGCACATTTTGGTCGACGGTCTTACTCAGGATCTTTTTCATTGCCTCCATAACCTTGGCGTCGGAATCCACCTTGCCAAAGAGCCTTTCCTCACCTCTTACGTACAGATCCCCGGTCATAAACATCAGGGAACTGCTCTTTGAAGCTATGGCTCTTCTTGATTCGATAAGCAGATGCTCGGCGGACGCTTCATCGTCCACAACACCTACCGCCTCTCCGTTAAGATATAGGTAAAAAGTATTATCGCCCGTATGTTCAAACTTCGGTATTCCGTTTAAAAAGAAAAGAAGAATGATAAGTGTAAAAAGCGATGCAAAGATAAATGATAATTCTATTCTTTTATGTGTACGCTTAATAATCTCGTGTTTCATTTATATAATGCTGATTTCTGTATTTCTTAAATAAGTCCCATGGCTTTTACCATGTTAAAGATCTGAAGGAGGAGTGAAGCTCCCGATACGCAAAGGGCGACAATTGCAACGGTCTTAACCGCCTTAGCCTCGCTGAGGGTCTTCTTTCCATAGTCCTTCACAGACTCCTCTATAGGTTCAAGCTCATTAACCATAGAAGCCTGAATGTTTTTATATATTCTGACGCCCTCTTTGTGAAGGCTGTCGTCGCCTCCTGACTTTTCGAGAGATTCGCTAAGTTCGTTAAGCTTACGCTCTGCTGCCTCAAGCTTATCCTTGATCTCCCCGATAGCCTCCTCGCTTGCGGAGCTGCCGGGAAGAGACAGATTACCGATCCTGCTTTCAAGATTTCCGAGTTCATCGCAAACCTGTGACAGCCTGTCAAGGCAGCCCTGGTACTCACTTACCTGTGTTTTTAAATAATTCATCTGCCTAGCTTCGGCTTCGCCGTTTGCTCTGATCATTTCCTGTGCGTTAAGCTTGGAAGCGAGCTTGTCCATCAAGGTATCCATTATTATCCTCCCGATAGTCAAAAAACATTAAAATAGCACACTTTCAGACAATACTAAATTCTATCATCTTTGGCAGTCCATTACAAGCCCATTGGCATTCTCTTTATCTTTGTGCAATATGCACAATTTTTTATCGTATTTTTTGACTTGACTGTAAATATTTACCAATCATTTACAGTGCGTTCATATTTTATTAACATTTAATTGGTATATTGTATTCAAGAACAAAGCAAAGTGTTATTCGATCATTTTTTCATAATCGCCCGGGTTTCGAAAGGAACTCGGGCACTCCTCATTTTATGGGCTTTTTTGCACCTTTATGGGTGCTTTTATTTTGCCCAAAACCCAAACAAAACAACAGGCCTATCGGAGCCTTTCTCGATAAGCCTGCTGCCCATTTACGCAACAAAATCAATTTTTCAAACGAATTATTTGCGGCCCAGATCCATAATCTCGTCGTTAAGCTGCAGCATCTTGTCATCAAGATCCGATACCATCTTCGCGCAGTCAACCAATTCCTGAGAAATATGTGCCGGTACATCTCCCTCGAATTTATAATTTATCTTGTGCTCCAAGCTTGCCCAGAAGTCCATTGCTACGGTTCTTATCTGGATCTCAACCTTGGTATCCACCTTTCTGTCGGAGAGATAGACCGGGATTGTAATGATCATGTGATAACTTTTATAACCACTGGTCTTGGGGTAGGTAATGTAATCCTTAACCTTGATAACCTGTATATCCTGCTGATGCTTGATCATCTCAGCGATACGGTAGATATCAGAGGTAAAAGAGCATATGATCCTTATACCCGCTATGTCGTTAACATAATTTACCATATTCTCTATGGTCGAATCCAAGCCGTTCCTTTTTAATTTTTTAACAATACTTTCGGGAGTCTTGATCCTCGCCTTAATATGCTCTATCGGATTGTACTGATGTACATGCTGGAATTCCTCATTGAGGATCTCCATCTTTGTCTCCATTTGATGCAGAGCTGCGTTGTATAAGAGGCTGACTTCCTGCCACGTCTCTATTCCGTCGTTCCCGCCTACTAGTTCCATTTAATTTACAGTTCCTTCTATTTTTTACGCGCGCGGATAACTTGTTCTTGAATTCATTATCCTTTATAATAATAGCATATTTTTTCTCAATTATCACTTATATTGCATTTTGTTAAACGTTTAAGTTGATTTTTTGTTAAAAATGCATAAAAAAACCTTTATTATTAGTTTACTTTGATTGGATAAATGTATGAGAATCTGGGCCAGACAGTTTAAAGACACACATATGCTCTGTGACGAGCTGATAATAGACGAAAGCAAAGATACAAGAACTCACAAGATTTTTAACGCCATAGAAGAGATTTCAAAGCGTATGGACCTTCCCGCTCCTATCTGGCTCGACAGAAATATCAGGTCGTTTCAAAAAGGAAGCGTTGTCAGATTTGACTCCGACTCCTTTATAGAAGAAGTCCCCTTCGACTATCTCGAAGTGAGGATAATCGAAGAGGACTGAAATTTTTAAACAAAACAACTTATGATATGCTTCTTTAATATCCGTTCGGATTGTTCTTTTGCCATCTCCAGGAATCTTCACACATCTCCCTGATTCCGTACTTAGCTTCCCAGCCAAGTTCCTTTTTCGCAAGAGAAGCATCTGCGTAGCAGGTGGCAATATCTCCGGGGCGGCGTGGCGCGATCTCGTAGGGAACCTTTACTCCCGTAGCCTCCTCAAAATTCTTTACAATATCGAGAACGCTGTATCCGCGTCCGGTACCTAAGTTGTAGATCTTAAGGCCGGCATTTTCCTCAATCTTTTTAAGAGCTTTTACATGTCCCTGCGCAAGGTCCACAACGTGGATATAATCTCTTACACCCGTTCCGTCGGGAGTATCGTAATCGTTTCCGAATACATTCAAATGATCTCTCTTTCCCACAGCGACCTGGGTAATATAGGGCATCAGGTTGTTGGGGATACCGTTGGGATTCTCGCCCATAGTTCCGGATTTATGCGCTCCGATGGGATTGAAATATCTGAGAAGTATAACGTTCCATTCATTATCCGCCTTCTGAATATCGGATAAGATCTGCTCAAGCATAGACTTAGTCCAGCCGTAAGGGTTTGTGCAAACGCCCTTGGGACACTCCTCTGTAATAGGAATAAAAGCGGGATTGCCGTACACGGTAGCGCTTGATGAAAAGATGATATTCTTGCAGCCGTGCTTCCTCATAACATCAACAAGAGTCAGCGTTCCGGCAATATTATTTTCATAATATTCCCAGGGCTTGGCAACAGATTCGCCTACCGCCTTAAGACCCGCAAAATGGATCACGGCAGAAATATCTTCTTTTGAAAAGATCTCTTCAAGAGCCTCTCTGTCCAAGATATCGGCTTTATAGAAAGGAACCTTCTTTCCGGTGATCGCTTCAACTCTCTCTAAGGATTTCTCACTGGAATTTGAAAGGTTATCGAGTACAACAACATCTCTTCCGTCATTTTGAAGTTCAACCACTGTATGGCTTCCGATAAATCCGGCTCCGCCTGTAACAAGTATTTTTCCCATGTTTTGTCACCTCATTTCAGAATAAGAAGGTAAATACATACCTTTGTTTTCTTTACGGGTTAAGCGTACTTCAAAAAGCCACGCCTCACAACATTTAAATGTTTTGACAATATGTCAAAATGTTGTATCTATAAGACCACTCCGTTTTTCTCAAGAAGAGCCCTTGCGCTCTCAACGGAATCAACACCGGTCTTATTCTTGATCGGAGCAAACTCCTTTTCTCTTACAACCTCGAAGGGAAGGCAGCTTGCCATCTGATGGATCATATCGAGAACAAGATTCTCAAACTTATAACCATTGGGTTCTTCAGGTTTAACAAGCTCTCCGTTTTCATCAATATAAGGAATCTTCTTTTTAACAATGTGCAGAGGAAGCTCTTCCTTTACTATCCTTTCAAGCTCGGCTACATCAAAGAGATAATTGAGGATAACGCCAAAGTTGTATGCAGGATCGCCCTTTTCATCTTTAGCGTTCATAAGCTCATCCGTAAGTTCATAATACTCAACTATAGAAGGTCTTCCGTCCTCAAGGCACATAACTCCAACCTTCTCATCGGGAGCGCTCTTTTTAACAACCTTTGCTCCCACAACGCACTTTTTCTCGATCGTAGCGCCGATAAATACAGGATCGCAGATTCTCTGAAGTACGTTGTCCACAGCAAAAATATTGAACCATTCGATTCCGAAGCTCTTTGCCTTGTCAAGGAGACCTGCTCGCATAAGGGAGATAAACCATCCTCCGTTACCGTTGGGGGATGTTGCCATACGTCCCTTTTCCTCGAGATAGATCTTTCCGTTATAGTCTGTAGCAGGAGCCATCTCCTGCTTAAAGAAATGGATATATTCCTCGGGATATCCGAAGTAATTTTTCTCTTTTAAGAAAGATGTGGTCGCTTCATGATTTTTCTCGCTTGTCATAACAAAGAGATGAATATAAGCACCGGCAGTCCTTACCACATCCATAAGATTATTTATAAGACATTCAAAAATGTAGAGCTCTCTCGTAAGTCCTACATTATACATTCCCTTGGGATTGTCAGAGCCGAGACGGGTTCCCATACCTCCCGCAAGAAGCACGGCACCCACCTTTCCGGCTTTAATGGCGTCAAGCCCGGTTTTTGTATACGTCTCCTTTCCGGCCTCTATCTCACTAAGCTCCATACACTTAAGGGGAGAAATCTTTCCCTTTGCATTAAGAGCATCGGGAGCTCCCACAGCGGAGAGAATGCTCATATCGGTGCTTTCGATCTGAGAAAGGAGATCGGCCTTCTGGCTTTCAGAAAGCTCATCAAAGTATCTAAGTACATGCTCTTGTCCGTATTCTGACAATTTTTTTGTTATTGATTCAGGTATCATATTATCCTCCATAACCCTCTTTAAAGGTACTTAGAGTATGATACCACATTTTGTCCTTCTCTTCCAGTCGCAGGGGACAGCGCCTTCTTTTACGCTTTACAGATCCGGAACTTCTATGGCTTTTACCTCTTTAACAAAAGAAAATATCTTGTCACGGCTTTTTTTTAGTCCGGTCTCATCCTCTACTCCCGAGGAAGTATCCGCCCCGCAAAGCCTCGTCTTTGCCAAAGCTTCCCTTACATTTAAAGGATTCAAGCCGCCTGCAAGAAGGATGGGCTTTTCTTTATAAAGATCCAGATTAAGTTCTTTAAGAAGTTCGTAGTCAAAAGCCACGCCGCTTCCGGGAATCCCGGCATCAAATATAAATCCCCATATTCTGTCATCTGATTTATACTTCTCAAACTCTTGCATATTGCTGACATTAAAAGCCCTTATAACCGGAAGAGCGGCGTTTTCCAATACGTCTTCCGAAAGTTCGCCGTGAATCTGGATATAGTCAAATCCCGCATCTTTAATCTGCGATACCGTAAAAGCATCCGGAGAAACTGTCACCGCAACCGTTTTAAGCCCAAGGCTTTTGGCAAAGTCCGTCAGCTTTTCGGCTTCCGATATTTCTACATTTCTTTTGCTCTTTGGATAAAATACGACAATACCGCCAAGGTCGGCTTCGGCCTCGGCGGTCCATCTTATCTCATCTTTTGTTTTAAGACCACAGATCTTGACAATACTCATTGGTTACTTAAGAACCTTTTCTTTGTATTTTTCAACTTCCTCGATGTAGAGCTTTCCGATGGGGGACAGGGGAACATTCTTCCTCTTGATATAACCAATGGTCATAAGGTCCTCATCTTTAAGTCTGACAGCGCAATACTCTTCTCCGTTTAAGTCTTCGCAGATGATACCGGAGCAAAGGGTAAATCCGTTGATGCCGACAAACAGATTAAGCATCGTGGCTCTGTCGGAGCAGTGAATTATCTGCTTGTAATCGTATGTGGAAAACAGCTCTTCCGCAAAATAAAAAGAGTTGTTGTCTCCCTGGTCAAAAGCAAGGCAGGGATATTTACTAAGCTCCTCTAAAGTAACGAAGTCCTGTTTTGCAAGAGGATGTTTTTTGCTGATATATGCGTAAATATGGCAATCAAAAAGTTCATGGAAGGAGAGATCGTTTTCAGCAAAGATCTTTGTAAGAACCTTTCTGTTAAAATCGTTTAAATAAAGGATTCCCACCTCGGACCTGTACTCTTTAACATTCTTTATAACGGTACCGGTTCTTGTTTCATGCACTGAAAAATCGTACTCATCCGGGCTGAACTGTCTGACCACTTCAATAAATGCATTAACGGCAAATGTGTAGTGCTGCATGGATACCGAAAAGCGCTTCTTGTATTCACCCTTGTTAATGTAACGGTTTTCTATAAGCTCGTACTGCTCAACAACCTGTCTCGCATAGCCCAAAAACTCTTTACCTGCAGGAGTAAGGGTGATCCCTCTGTTGGATCTTGCAAAAATATCCATGCCTATTTCTTCTTCAAGCTCCCTTACGGAGGCGGAGAGGCTGGGCTGTGAAATGTACAGGGCCTTCGCCGCCTCGTTCATGGAGGAAGAATCAGCAATCTGAATTACGTATCTTAACTGATTTAGCGTCATAGTTTTTACTCATGTACAAAAAGTGGAGTTGAAAGGTATCTGTCTCCTGAATCGGGGAGGAGAACAACAATGTTCTTTCCCTTGTTTTCAGGTCTTGACGCAAGGATGACTGCTGCTTTTAATGCTGCTCCTGATGAGATTCCCACAAGTACGCCTTCGGCGCGTCCAAAGGCAGCGCCCTCGGTAAACGCATCATCATTCTCAATCTTTATAACTTCATCATATACATCGGTATTTAAAGTCTTCGGTACGAATCCTGCACCGATACCCTGGATCTTGTGAGGACCCGACGCTCCGCCTGAAAGGACAGGGCTTGAAGCAGGCTCAACCGCGATAACCTTTACAGCGGGATTCTTGGACTTTAAGTACTCTCCGACGCCGCTTACTGTTCCGCCGGTTCCTACGCCGGATACAAAAATATCAACTTTTCCGTCTGTCTGCTCCCAGATCTCGGGACCGGTTGTCTCTCTGTGGGCCTTGGGGTTGGCAGGGTTGTCAAACTGTCCAAGGATTATTGAGCCCGGAATCTGTTCCTTTAGCTCGTTAGCCTTTTCGATAGCGCCCTTCATTCCCTTAGAGCCTTCGGTCAGCACGATATCCGCACCGTATGCCTTAAGGAAGGTTCTGCGCTCAACGCTCATAGTCTCGGGAAGAGTAAGGATAGCCTTATATCCCTTAGCTGCCGCTACGGAAGCGATTCCGATACCGGTGTTTCCGCTTGTAGGCTCGATGATGGTAGCGCCGGGCTTAAGAAGTCCCTTTTCCTCCGCGTCCTCGATCATCGCAAGGGCAACTCTGTCCTTAACCGATCCGGCGGGATTTAAATACTCCAGTTTAGCAAGAATTGTCGCATCTTTGACTCCTGCTTTTTCTGCATATCTGGATGCCTCTAAAATAGGTGTTTTTCCAATGATTTCAGCTGCACTTTTTTTAATGTCGCTCATACTGTTTACCTCGCAAAATAAAAATGTCTAAAGCCACATTTCTATTTTATTATCCTTTGTTTTCATTTACAAGATTTTTCTTATACAATAGCCTTAAATGCCTCATCAAGATCCTCGATGATATCATCAATGTTCTCGGTACCGATGGAGAGTCTGATGGTTCCGGGAGTAATTCCCTGGTCAAGGAGTTCCTGTTCGTTGCACTCCGAGTGGGTGGTGGATGCGGGATGGATAGCAAGGCTCTTAACATCAGCTACATTGGCAAGGAGTGAGAAAAGCTCGAGGTTATCTATAAAGGCCTGGGCCTTTTCCTGTCCTCCCTCGATCTCGAAGGTGAAGATCGAGCCGCCGCCGTTAGGATAATATTTCTTGTAAAGCTCCTGCTGCGATGCATCCTTTGAAACCGAAGGGTGGTTTACCTTTTTAACCTGCGGATGTGACTCAAGGAACTGTACCACCTTAAGAGCATTCTCCACATGTCTCTCTACGCGGAGAGAAAGTGTCTCAAGTCCCTGAAGAAAGATAAAGGCATGTACAGGGGAAAGAGTAGCTCCTTCGTCTCTTAAAAGGATCGCTCTGATGTATGTAACGAAAGCAGCGGGAGCAGTATCCCTTGCAAATACAACGCCGTGATAGGATACGTTGGGAGTTGTAAGGTGGGGGAACTTGCCGGATGCAGTCCAGTCAAATTTACCGCCGTCTACGATCACACCACCAATGGTTGTTCCGTGTCCTCCGATAAACTTTGTAGCGGAATGAACTACGATGTCGGCACCGTATTCGATGGGTCTTACAAGATAAGGCGTTGCAAATGTGTTGTCGATAACCAATGGAATGTTATGTGCATGTGCAATATTTGCTATTCTCTCGATATCAACTACTTCCGAATTGGGATTTCCGAGTGTCTCTATATGAATTGCCTTAGTATTATCCTTGATCGCGCCCTCAATCTCGTCGTAATTGAAAGGATCTACGAAAGTGGTTTCAATTCCGTAATCCGGAAGTGTATGTGCCAGCAGGTTGTAGGTTCCGCCATAGATATTCTTTGCTGCTACGATATGGTCTCCGGCATGTGCAAGTGCCTGGAAAACATAAGTAAGAGCCGCTGCACCGGAGCTTACTGCCAAAGCTGCTACGCCGCCTTCTAAGGCTGCGATTCTTTCCTCGAAAACGCCCTGTGTGGGGTTGGTAAGTCTTCCGTATATATTACCGGCATCCCTAAGCCCGAAGCGGTCTGCGGCATGCTTACTGTTATGAAATACATATGAGCTTGTCAGGTAAATCGGTACCGCTCTTGCATCTGTTACCGGATCGGAATGTTCCTGTCCTGCATGGAGCTGAACTGTCTCAAATTTAAAATGTCTCTCGCTTCTTGTTTTCTTTCCCATATCTTTGTCCTCCTTGCGCCTTCCGCGTATATCTGATTTCTTTATCGAGGCTTAACCCCTCTTTCTGAAATCTAAGATAGCACAGCTTTTTGTTATTGTATAATACATCAAAATTAAGACTGGATATAGGCATAGACTATAACAGCCTCTGTCGAAATTTTTAAAGCCAGGTACTGTCAGATTGACAGACAGCACAAGCAAAAAAGAAGAGCCTATTTACACAGACTCTTCTTTTAGTATGAATAA